>VRUD01000021.1 GCA_019456305.1 Cytophagales bacterium
ACGCAAATATTGACCTGACGATCACCACCAACTTTTCAGACCAGGAAGTTTTCCTGCCTTTTCGTTTTTATGAAGGCCTTGCCCGGACGTTCCATTATTACAAGAGTTACTTCCTCCATCTCCACCCGTTCCGCCAGCGCCACCGGGATTACCTGCCGGAGAAAATCCACCGGCTCCTCCAGCCCTGCAGCAACTGCCATCCGGACTGCCACCCTGTCCATTAATACCAAGCGAGCCATTAGCGCCATCTACGCCACCAACTCCATCAGCGCCCGTACCTGCATCACCGGCAATTACGTTACATCTTACAATATCATAATCCGAACAATTGATCATGTGTATCCCATATACCGACATCCCTGTCCCTGCCGGAGCATCCTGTACCTGTATGGTAAGGTCCTGCATCCGGAAGTTTGAAACCGTATTCAGTTCAAAAGCTGTGATGCGCAACGGTGGGGTTTCAGGATTTGTATTATCCCTGTAAATGATAGTAGGAGCAGCATTGCTTTTAATATCCCAGTTTGTAGGATCATACCCACCTTCAATGGTAGTCGTGTTGGTGATGGAAATTGACTGGGAGATGTTGTAGGTACCCTGCCGCATTTTAATGGTGCTGTTGTTACATTGTGCCAGGTACAGACCTGTCAACAGGTCAGCAGGATTAGTACGTGTGCCATTACCAAAAGGACCCGAACCAGGAATCACCCACACGATATTACATATCGCAGCAGCAGGGGGTGGGTTCATCGTTACAAGGGCATAAGCTGTATCTTTACATCCAAAAGTATTTGTAACCTCTACCGAATAAGTAGTGGTAGAACCAGGAGAAACAATGATAGAAGTGGTAGTTTCGGTTGTGCTCCATAAGTATCCGGTTCCTCCTGAGGCAGTCAGGGTAACCGATGAGCCGTTACATAATACCGGTTCATCCGGAGTTATTGATGCCGTGGGAGTTGGATTTACGTTAATGGTATAAAATTCATGTCTTATACATGTTCCGGTTGCTGATTCTAAAGTGTATGTCGTGGTGGTGGCCGGGCACACATTGATAACGGTGGTTGTTTCACCTGTATTCCAGAGAACAGTATCAACCGAGTCGCCAACGGCAGTTAAAGTAACACATTCACCGGCACATATAGAACTCTGTGAAGCTGTAATAGTTGGGGGTGATGGACCGGGATTTACATAAATGGCATAGGAAAATGTTTGCTGCCCAATGATCGGGCAGGCGTCGTCAGCTACGGTTACGGTTAATAATATAGGCGATGCTCCTGTAACATTTCCATCATCAGGGCTTAAGCAGAAAGTTGCGACAGGATTTGGGGTGCCTTGTCCTGCAACGGTAAAAACTGCCCCGGCAATGCCCAGGTATGAAGCAGTTAAAGTCAAATTATTGGCATCAGGGTCATTGGCGTAAATATTAAAACAGGAAGTTTGGCAGGCCGTGACAGTAATATTGTAAACGGAGGTACTATCCACACCCGTAAGAACCGGAAGCGTATTGGAACAAGTCAAAATAGTAATCTGCATGTCTCTGACAACACTTCCAATAAGCACTCCATTGCGGTATTCTTCAATTAATAGCGCAAATACCCCATCAAATGGTGTAGAAGGTGCATTGGGAGTAAAAGTAATATCTCCCGTTACCGGATCTACTGTAAAAGGTATGCTTACAGGAAGTGGAGCAGTGGCCGTATAGGGACCTAAAAAAGAAACAGGTGTTGATACACTCTGCATAGGAGACACTAATGAATAAACTAATGAATCCCCGTCCGGTTCATAAGCACCGTTATTGAAAGTATATGACTGCCCGTTGCATGCAAACGGAACAGGCAGGTTGCTGAATACAGGGGCAGTATTGCACGGTGCGTCAATGCTATTCAGCATGGCTGCAAAATAAGAACTTTGGGATGAGGGACCGTTTAAATTATCAATGGCGGCATTCCTGCAGCAGGTGCTCCACGCAAAGATCCAGTCACTGCAGACAAATGGCAATATAGTAATTCCCTGGTAGACGTATTCCTCAATGCCTTTATCTGGTCCCCCGCTGCATGAAGAAGTACCCCCACAAGTCGGATCAATTACAGTGGGAGTTCCCGGTATTTTATTTAATGTAAATGCCGTGCCATTGCCACAAGACGAAGTGGGTGTAATGCTCATGGAGCCGGGGGCGTTAATACCATCACAGTCTCTGTAAAATTTTACGGTTACTAAGTAAGTACGGGTTACCGGGTCTAGACACTCGTAGCTGATATCAGCGCCTACGGAATGGGATGCAAAGGTCTTTGAAGCCTCTAACATTAATAATGTCAGCATGACTATTTTGGATACGATAAGTAGCGTTTTCATTTTTATTTATTTTAGAATTATATGAAAAACCATGCTATAAAATGTAAGTTGTAATTCAGTTGTAATTCAGTTGTTATACGATTGTATAACCATTGTATAACCATTGTATGACCATCAAATTACTATTGAATTACTATTGAATTACTACGAGTGACAATATTGTTTAATTCAACAAAGCATAATAACCCTTATTTATGCAACGAAATACTAGCTCAAACTATGGTAAACAGGTATGCTACTTCGCCTCAAAGATATATCTTTTTTGTTAATATTGATAGTTTTTCAAAAGTTTTTTATATTATTATTTATTTTAAATGAACACAAAATAACTGTTAGCAGACATTATTTTATTGTAAATTCACCTGATTATAAATCACCAATAGGGCAAAGATGATACCCGGGATCCAGAAGATTAAAGTTAATAACAGATCTACCCAGAAATTTATTGTAAGACTATTTTCGTATAAATATACCGATAAGGGTGGTAATAAAAAAGCTAATATTACACATAAAATGAATTTATCATCGTATTCAGGCCCGCTTTCTCTCCTTGCAACTTTTATGAGAGTTTTAGCCTGTTTCTTAAACTTTTTCTTTTCTTGTTTAGATAATTCAGGATCCGGTCTATAAGTAATATTTGCATTCGCTTTCACATTTGGAATTGTGGTCTTAATAAATGCAGGAGTTGTAATATCTCGCTTTGAGTTTGTGGTTTCAGAGATTGGTTGAGACAAACTGACTTCCAGAATGGGTTTTTCTATTTTTTGTTTTACAGGATAATGGGCTCTAACACTAAGTTGTGATTGTTTATGAGTATTACAAGCAAAAAGACACATTAGCGCTAAAAATAATAGTGGGATACTAATTAGTGTTTTCATATTCAAAAATAAATTCATTGCAAGCATGATAGTTTTTATCTGTTACCAATGTCATTTCCCTGCCATCAGATCCATCGGATGGCTCCAACCCTCATATCAGCAGAGCTATCTGATGGTATCCACCCCGCCTTGTCATTGTCTATTATCATGGTCATCATCTCATCCCAAACTCTTTGCGTATCCTATCCACGTAGTCCAGCTTCTCCCAGGTAAATGTTTCCACCTTTTTAATTATTTCTTTACCATTGACGTTGAAAGTCAAAGTTTTCTTCTGCGGCTCTCTTCCCATATGGCCATAAGCTGCGGTTTCTGAGTATATGGGTTCTTTCAATTTCAGCCTTTTAATGATGGATGCCGGTTTGAGGTCAAAAATATTTTCTACTTTTTTAGCTATTTCACTGTCTGCGATATTAACTTTTGAAGTGCCAAAAGTATTGAGATACAGCCTCATTGGTTTTGCTACTCCAATAGCATAAGATACCTGCACTTCTATTTCGTCAGCAATTCCTGCAGCGACTAAATTTTTTGCAACATGCCTTACAGCATAAGCAGCAGAACGGTCAACTTTTGATGGGTCTTTTCCTGAAAAGGCGCCTCCACCGTGAGCGCCTTTGCCACCATAAGTGTCAACAATGATCTTACGTCCTGTTAATCCCGTGTCGCCATGCGGTCCGCCAATTACAAACTTACCGGTTGGATTGACGTGGTAAACAATATCATCAGCAAAAAATTTCTTAAATTTATCAGGTACTTTCGCTTTTACTCTTGGAATTAATATCTGTATAACATCAGATTTGATCTTTTTAAGCATTGCTTCTTCCTCGTCAAAGTCATCATGCTGGGTGGATACTACGATGGTCTCAATTTTTACCGGTTTATTATTATCATCATACTGAATCGTAACCTGGGATTTGGAATCTGGCCTTAGGTAGGTCATTTGCCTGCCTTCTTTTCTTATCGCAGCCAGTTCCTTTAGCAGGAGGTGGGAAAGCTCAATAGGCAGAGGCATATAATTATCTGTTTCGTTGGTAGCATATCCGAACATCATGCCCTGGTCACCAGCGCCTTGCTCTTTGTGCAAACCTTTTCCTTCAACCACGCCCTGGTTAATATCTTCGGATTGTTCGTGTATTGCAGAGATCACCCCGCATGAGTCAGCATCAAACTGGTAATCTGATTTGTTGTACCCAATCTTATTGATCACCTCTCTGGCTATTTTTTGTACATCCAGGTAGGCCGTGCTTTTTACCTCACCGCTAAGTACGGTCAGGCCGGTAGTCACCAATGTTTCGCAAGCCACTTTTGAATTTGGGTCCTGGGCAATAAAATTGTCTACTAAAGCATCAGATATCTGGTCAGCGATCTTGTCCGGATGGCCTTCTGAAACTGATTCGGAAGTGTATGAATAAGCCATATTAATTTACGATTTACGATTTACGATTTACGAATTATAATTTACGATTGTCGCAATTTATTCTTAAATTTTGTATTATTAAGTAAGGATCATGTTTTTAAAACTCCGAAAGATAAATTCTTTTTTTTAATAAGAAAAATTTGATACCATATAAAATTAATATGTTTGAGTCCCTTCTAAAAAGTAAAAAATTGAAAAGAAATCGTTTCTCGTCCCGCAATATGCGGGACAAAGTTCGCAAAGGATTGAATATCAATTAGTTAAGTATATAACTTTGCGCTCTTTGCGCCTTTGCGAGAACCAAAAACACTTTTTAGAGTGGACTCATGTTTGCAATATCTAAATTAAAGAATTAATTTTGTGAAAATAAGCTATTAAAAAGTTTGATTGATATATTCCCCCTCCCCCAAAATAAATACTTTAAATGCACTTATCCACTGACTACCTATCGCTTTTCATAGTCTGCGCCATTGCCTGGCTTGTGCCTATGTTAAGCTCACAATTGAAACTTGACAAAATACCTACGGTGGTTGTAGAAATAATTGCCGGCTTTATAATAGGCTCAAACGTGCTAAACATCCTGCCAGATGAACCTTATCTACCCTTTCTCAGCTTAACAGGATTTATCTTTTTGATGTTTTTAAGTGGACTTGAAATTGATGTAAACCAGATATTTTCAACATTCCCAAGAAGAAAAATTACCTATACCCGGTTTTTAAAAAATCCGCTATTAGTTGGGACTACAATATATATTGTAACCCTGGTTTTATCTGTTGCAGCTGCAAAATTGCTTTCAAATTTTGTGGAAATTACGAACATCTGGTATTTCGCCCTGATCATGTCCACTTCATCGGTAGGTATCATAGTGCCTGTGTTAAAAAATCGCGGAGAAATAGGGCAGCATTTCGGACAAATGATCATTTTGGCTGCTGCTGTAGCTGATATCCTGAGCATTTTATTTTTCACCTTTACTGCTTCCTATTTGAAAAACGGATTTCATTTTAAGCTATTTTTAATTTTTATCCTGATCGTAGTATTCTTTCTTTCCTGGAGGATTGGAAAATATTTGGTAAGGATTCTCCCCATCAAACGACTCCTGTATCAACTTGCCCATGCAGCTTCACAAATACGGGTAAGAGGGTCAATACTTTTGATATTGCTCTTTGTCATTGTCTCTCAAAAGATTGATGCAGAAGTGATATTGGGTGCATTTCTGGCAGGAATAATTTTGTCAATATTTACTTCAAAAGACAGATCAACACTTATGATCAAGTTAGATGGGATTGGCTATGGTTTTTTTATTCCTATCTTCTTTATCATGGTGGGAGCAAACCTTGACATAAGTTCTCTTAAATCATTTGACAATTCATTTTTATTCTTAGGATTATTCCTGTTGTCACTCTATTTGGTTAAAGTATTACCCGCTTTTATTTGGACCAGGTTATTTGGATTTAAGAGAACGCTTTCGGGTGGATTGCTCCTATCTTCAAGGTTGAGCCTGATCATAGCTGCTGCTCAAATTGGCTTGCATCTTAACGTAATAACCCCGGCAATCAATGCTTCTATCATTATTATGGCGGTACTTACCTGCTTCTTTTCACCTATCCTCTATTCACAAATGAACCGTGGTAGAAAATTTAAAAATTACCAGGCAATTATAATTGGAGGCAGTAGTGTAGGCGTTTTGCTGGCAAGAAGAATGAATATGCACGGATTCTCTACTCCTATCATTGATTCCAATAAAGAAAAAGTTAAAGAATTATTATCCGAGGGATTTTATGCCATTCTTGGAAACGGAGCCGACAGGCATATTTATGAAAACCTGGACCTGAAACCTGAAAATTATGTGGTAGTGATGACCGATTCGGATAAAAAAAATCAAAGTATTTGCCAGTTACTCCGTAATGATCTGCAGCATGAAAATGTTATTACAAAAGTTAAGAGCGATAAATTAGCCGGCCGCTTAAAAAATCTCAACATTGAGACTTTAGACACTACCCGCATCATGGCGTCTACTATTGAGAACCTGATACTCCGCCCCACCACCTACCATGCCCTGGTTGATAGCTTTGAAACACTCACGGTAGAAGAAATTATAATCACCAATAAAGAGATTGATGGCACACAGGTTAAAGACCTTGCTTTCCACACTGATGGGCAATTGATGCTTGTTAGAAAAAATGATGAAGTGCACATTCCTCATGGAGAAACGTACCTGCATTTAGGTGATATCGTAACTGTTTTTGGTAATGATGAGGCGCTGGAAGATTTTAGGGGGAAGTTTGGGTAAAACGCATGGCCCCGCCAACTGGCGGGGCATAGAGCCCCGCCACAGGCGGGGTAAACATGGTGCATAGCGAAGATCCAGACGCAGCCGGGGGAGCAACCACAGATTAAAAAAAAGTAAAAAGTAAAAAGTAAAAAGTAAAAAGTAAAAAGTAGTATGATTATATGATTAGGAGGCTTTGAAAAACCTGGCTGGAATTCATCGTCAGACCACTAAGCCTGGGTTTGGGGTTGGAAAGTGGTCAGACGAATAGGACCACTAAGCTTGGGTTAAACTTCGGAAATCCCCACCCCCGCAGGCCAGTTGAGATTTCCGAAGGTTAAGCGGAACTACAAGAATGTTTTTTAAAAGAATTATTATTTTTATGATTGTAGATATTTTTTCTTTTAAATTAAACTTAATACAACTTACTGTAATTGAACTACACGAAGCTTTTAAGTAAAAAGTAAAAAGTAAAAAATATGAAAAATCTAAATTCAATTACTTAAAATGAAAAAAACTGCCTCCATATTTTTACTTTTTACTTTTATTCGTGTAGTTCTTTACCCCTAAATCCCCTAAAGGGGACTTGCCTACCCTCAAGCCATTCCCAAGTACTCGGGATAGGAGAGCGTGGGAATTCCCCCTTTAGGGGGTTAGGGGGTAGCGAAGAAAATAAGAAAAACATAAAATTCACTTTAGCTCATGAAAAAAACCCTTTTATCAATTACACTGTGTCTTTTATACACAGCAAATGGTTTAGCTGACAATAAAATTGACAGCTTAAAACATGCCTTCAAAACCGCCAAAGCAGACACCACCAAAATAGTTACCCTCAACCGCCTCTCCGAAGCCCTCTGGCGCACCGGTGAATACGACCAGGCGCTTGACTATGCCAGCCAGGCCCTCAATAAAATTGTCATCGCGTTGCGAGCCAGGGGCAGCCAAGGGGATGGAGCGAAGCAACCCTACAAAACACAACCAGGTGGAGCGAAGCGATCTCCTCAAATGTTAGGTTGGCTCAAAAAAGCAAAAGCCAGCGCTTACCACAATATTGGTGCAATTTACTATCTGCAGGGCAATTACCCCAAAGCCCTTGACCATTTCACCCAGAGCTTAAAGCTCAAAAGGCAGCTCAACGATAAAGCCGGCATTGCCAGCGCTTACAACAATATCGCTGGCATTTACGCGAAGCAAGGCAATTACCCCAAAGCCCTTGACCATCACACCCGAAGCTTAAAGCTCAAAAGGCAGCTCAACGATAAAGCCGGCATTGCCAGCGCTTACAACAATATCGCTAACATTTACTATAAGCAGGGCAATTACCCCAAAGCCCTTGACCTTTACACCCGGAGCTTAAAGCTCTCGAGGCAGCTCAACGATAAAGCCGGCATTGCCCGCGCTTACAACAATATCGCTAACATTTACTATGAGCAGGGCAATTACCCCAAAGCCCTTGACCTTCACACCCGGAGCTTAAAGCTCTCAAGGCAGCTCAACGATAAAGACGGCATTGCCCTCGCTTACAACAATATCGCTGTCATTTACGATGAGCAGGGCAATTACCCCAAAGCCCTTGACCATTACACCCAGAGCTTAAAGCTCTCAAGGCAGCTCAACGATAAAGCCGGCATTGCCCGCGCTTACAGCAATATCGGTACACTTTACACTACGCTTCCCGATAGCGTGCCGGGCATCGGCCGTGATTCAACAGAGCGGCTCTATGAAAGAGCGATGGAATTGCAGCAAAAAAGCCTGAATATAATGAAAGAGATCGGAGCTGCTGGGCTGATGACTCATGCGCTGAATGCCATCGGGGCGCTTTATATGAAGGTTGTAAAGTTGGAAGGTTTGGAGGTTAGAAGGTTGGAAGGTTGGAAGATGGCAGTAAAGTACTATGAGCAATCGGCACAGATAGCAGACTCAATAGGAGCAAAGCCGCAACTGATAGAGGCGTTTGAAAAGTTGGCAGTATGCAGTTGGCAGTTGGCAAGTCAGATGACAGCCGGCAATTGGCAATCTGCAAACAAGAGAGCGGATTTGTTGGAAAAGGCTTACGAATATCATGTAAAGTATGCGAAGGTAAAAGAGGAGGTGTTTAACGAAGATAAGAGAAAAGAGATGGGCCGCCAGGAGATGGCGCATGAGTATGAGCTTGAAAAGATAGACCAGCAGCAAAAAGATAAAGAAGCAGCAGCAGCCAAAGCCACCAAAGACAATATGCAATACATCGCCATGGTCATCGGGGTCTTTGCCATGTTTACCGCAGTTTTCTTTCTTGCCAATATACTCATGCCAGACTGGCTGGTAAATCTTGTAAGCTGGATACCTTTTGTAATGTTGTTTGAGCTTACACTTGTGTATTCAGACCCGTATATAGAAGTCCTCACAGGTGGTCAGCCCTTTTATAAGTTTTTGTTCAATACGAGTATAGCGGTTATACTGTTTTTTGTGCAGCATTACTTCCAGAATAAGCTGAAGCAGCGGATGTACAGGATCAGGAAAATGAAAGTAAAAAGTAAAAAGTAAAAAGAAATCCGTATTATTTGGTAAAATTAATCATTCTGTGAATTTCCGAAGTTTGCTTGTTCCCAAGAAGTT
Source organism: Cytophagales bacterium (assembly GCA_019456305.1). Classification (NCBI taxonomy): domain Bacteria; kingdom Pseudomonadati; phylum Bacteroidota; class Cytophagia; order Cytophagales; species Cytophagales bacterium. Next base: position 9,509 of record VRUD01000021.1, read on the forward strand.
ACTTCGGAAATCCCCACCCCCGCAGGCCAGTTGAGATTTCCGAAGGTTAAGCGGAACTACACGAATAAATTTAATTCTCAAATTCCAAGTGAGAAAAACACATAATACAAAGGGAAAGCGCCTTCATTTTTACTTTTTACTTTTTACTTTTTACTTATTTCTTGGGACTTGGGGCTTTTTCTTGCCTCATCTGCGGAAAGAAGATCACATCCTGGATTGAGCTGGAATTGGTCATGATCATGGTCAGCCGGTCTATGCCTATGCCAAGGCCTGCGGTTGGGGGCATGCCGTATTCCAACGCTTTTAAAAAGTCTTCATCAAGCACCATTGCCTCTTCATCTCCTTTTCCGGCAAGCGCTGCCTGATGTTCGAATCGTTTGCGCTGATCTACCGGGTCGTTTAATTCAGAGAAAGCGTTGCACAGTTCTTTTCCATTGCATATTACTTCAAAACGCTCTACCAGCCCCTCTTTGCTCCTGTGCTTCTTTGCAAGGGGTGACATTTCAATAGGATAATCCATGATAAAGGTAGGCTGGATAATGTTTGGCTCGCATTTTCCACTAAAAATCTCATCTATAAGCTTACCCTTACCCATCGTATTATCAACATCAATGCCGAGTTTGTCTGCAGTTTTTTTAAGCCCGGCTTCATCCATAGCTGAAATATCTGTGCCCGTATAATGCTCAATGGCTTCAAACATGGTAAACCGCTTCCAGGGGCGCTCGAAATTTAAAGTGGCAGTAAGCCCGCGCTGTTCCTCGCTGCTGCCACCGCTGCTACTACTGCCACTGCCACCGCTACTCGGATTACCCCCCCGCTGTTCCCCGCTGCTGCCACCGCTGCTACTACTGCCACTGCCACCGCTGCTCGGATTACCAATCCGAGCTACACCATGAAGGTCTATCGCCACCTTTTCTACCATTTCTTCTACAAGATCCATCATCCACAAATAATCTTTATACGCTACATACAGTTCCATTTGCGTGAACTCCGGGTTATGGGATCTGTCCATTCCTTCGTTGCGGAAATCTTTGCCAAACTCATAGACACCGTCAAAGCCGCCTATAATGAGTCGTTTAAGATATAATTCGTTGGCAATGCGCAGGTATAAGGTCATATCTAATGTATTGTGGTGGGTTGTAAAAGGCCTTGCAGCAGCTCCACCATAAAGGGGCTGCAAAATGGGTGTTTCAACTTCAAGATAAGCTTTATCATTCAAAAATTCTCTTATTGAATTGATAAGCCTGGTTCTTTTCACAAATACATCCCGCACATCAGGATTGACAATAAGGTCCACATACCGCTGCCTGTACTTACTTTCAGGGTCGGTGAAAGCGTCATGAACTTTTGCTTCACCTTCCTGGTCAGTTGATTCTTTAATAATGGGCAAAGGCCTGAGCGACTTGCTCAGCACTGTTAATTCTTTCACATGAATTGTGACCTCCCCAACCTGTGTTGTAAATACAAAACCCCTGATGCCGACCAGGTCTCCTATGTCAAGTAATTTTTTAAATACGGTATTGTACAAGCTTTTATCTTCTCCCGGACACAACTCATCCCTTTTTAAGTAGATCTGTATCCTGCCAGTTGCATCCTGGATCTCAGCAAAAGAAGCCGACCCCATGACTCTTCTGCCCATAAGCCGTGCAGCGATGGAGACGTTGCGCATAGCGCCTGGCCCCGCCAGTTGGCGGGGCATAGCGTTTGGCTCAGGACCCCGCCAACTGGCGGGGCTACGCTCTATGCGCTTTACACTTTGCGCTAATATCTCTTCTATGGTTACATTTACCTGGTATGTCTCAGGCGGGTATGGGTTTATGCCCAGTTTTATCAATTCCTCAAGTTCTGCGCGTCTTCTTTGTTGTTGTTCAGTTAATTGCATGGTGACAAAGTAAAGAATATTTTTCTTTAATTTATTAATATTTTATTTATTAAAATTGTACTTTTGTGCAAAACTAAAGGAGACCTTTGAAAAATCTACCAAAACTTGTCACAAAGACACGAAGACACTAAGTTTCACAAAAAATTATTAGTGTACCTTTGAGACTTTGTGGCATAAAATTTTAGAAAATGAATAAAAACATAATCTTCAGGAACGTGCTCATTGCACTATTAGCGTCATCAGGGATGACCGCCTGTGTCACTTCCAAAAAATATGATGATCTGTTGGCAAGAAAAATCAAATTAGATGAAGGCCTGCAAGGTTGTCAATCTGAACTTGAATCTCTGAATGTTAGTAATCAAAAATACAAGGACGAGATCAAAGAATTAAAAGGAGATAACAAGACGTTGAAATTAGATAATATGATCCTTCAAAAAACGCAAATTCTCTATAACGAGCTGAATGATACTTATGAAAAATTACTCAGGAATCATAGCGCATTAGTGTCACACAATACTTCTGAAACCGCCCAACTTTCTAAAGATCTGACTGGCCGGGAACAGGAGCTCCTGGATAGTAAAAGACAGGTCACAGAGCTGGAACATGATTTAAAACTTCGGGAAGAAAGAGTAAACGAGCTTGAAAAGATGATTGCAGATAAGGAAAAAGCTGTTAAAAAATTAAAAGATAAAGTAACTGGTGCACTTTATGGTTTTAAGGATAGAGATCTGTCAATAGAGGTTAAGAATGGTAAAGTTTATGTTACGATGGCACAGAATTTAATGTTCAAATCAGGCAGCTACCAGGTAGATCGTAAAGGGGAGGATGCGCTTCGAAAATTAGCCAGGGTACTCAGAGATCAATATGACATAAACATTATGGTAGAAGGTCATACCGATGATGTAGCAATCTCAGCAGGGACTTCCTGTATGGTAGACAACTGGGATTTAAGTGCGCTCAGGGCAACTGCAATTGTAAGAATACTCGCCAGCGAGGGTATCAACGCCAAAAGGTTGATCTCAGCTGGTAGAGGAGAATATATGCCTGTAGCCACAGGCACCTCTTCGGAAGCAAGAAGAAAAAACAGGAGAACTGAGATCATACTCACGCCCAAGCTGGATGAATTGTTCCGGTTATTGGAAATGAATTAAAGCGCAGAGAGTATAGCCCCGAGTAGTCGGGGTTCAATGCTCTGCCCTCTGCCCCATATCTATTGGTCAACTTCTTATGCTATAAGCAAATCATTTTTAATTTCCGAACAATATTTTAACCACATATAAAAACTTCTGAACTTTATAGACATAGAAAGTGTTTATATCTTGATTTTTAGTTATTTTTGAGTACTATTATTTGCATAATTATTTAAAATTTACTATATATAAAAATTCTACCAAACACCCAGAACCGAATACCAAGAACCCAGTAACTGGAAATAAAATGAAAACGACAAAATATATATTGTCTTTCATCTCTATTGTTGTATTGTATTTACCTATAGCCAATGCTCAATCAAAATTCATCCCTGATAAATATCATTATGACAAGGAATATACTTATGGTTTGAATGTTAACACCAATGGTGGGATTCTTGGGGGATTTACGTTCAAATATGCTAAATTTATTAAACCGGCAAGATATCATTCACTCTCTGTTGAAATTGTGAGTGTTAAGCATCCTAAGGAATTGAAAGATCTGGCACAGGCTACAGGTAACACATATATTCCAAAAAAACAAAACTATTTTTTTGTCATCCGGCCACAGTATGGAAGAGAATTTATCTTATTTAAAAAAAATAAACGAGATGATATTCAGATAGATTTTATTTGCTCATTTGGACCAGCCATTGGAATATTGAAGCCATATTATGTATTATATGACCTGAATGAATGTGATACCTTATTTTGTGAAAACAATGTTCAAAGTGTAGCTTATGTACCTGATTCTAATTATTTAAAACAATATATACATGGCAGTGGCGGATTTTTTAATGGTTTTGATCAGTCTAAGTTTAAATTAGGCGCTAATTTAAAAATATCCTTTAGCGTAGAATTTAGCAGCTACAAAAATAAAGTCAGCGGTATTGAAGCAGGATTTTTGTTGGAAGCGTATCCCTTTGATGAAGCCATAATAATTATGGGACTTCCCAACGAGAATGAAACATTGGATATCAATAAAAATTTCTTTTCATCTGCCTTTATTACAATTTATTATGGGAAAAGATTTCAGGCGCCATTGCCGGACTAAACCCTACGAATTACGAATATTGACCCCTAAATCCCCCTAAAGGGGACTTGCCTGCCCCGGGCCACTACGAATGATCAATGACAAATGATCCCGAGTACCCGGGATCAAATAACAAATGACTAATAATTCTATAGCGATCTCTCCTGAAAAAGAAAACATCACACGGTGTAAACCCAATTGGTTAAGGGTCAAGCTCCCCATAGGAGAGGATTACAGAAAAGTAAGAAGCATCGTAGATCAATATAAGCTTCATACAATTTGTGAAAGCGGCAACTGTCCTAATATGGGTGAATGTTGGGGTGCAGGAACAGCTACATTTATGATCCTGGGAAATATATGCACGCGTAGTTGTTCTTTTTGTGCTGTCGCAACCGGCAAACCGACAGAATATGATGAAAATGAACCTAAAAGAATAGCAGAAGCGATCAAGCTAATGGGTGTAAAGCACTGCGTTATCACCTCAGTTAACAGAGATGAGCTCAAAGATAAGGGTGCTGAAATTTGGTATGAAACGGTCGTTGAGATCAAAAAAGCGTCTCCCCTAACCACTATAGAGACTCTTATCCCCGATGTACAAGCAAACTGGGATGCGCTGAACACCATGATATGTGCAGGGCAGGAAGTAGTGTCTCACAACATGGAGACAGTAAAAAGACTTTACCGAAGTGTTAGACCTCAAGCCGACTATGAAAGAAGCCTTGAACAGATTAAAAGAATCAAAGAATATGGAAAACGAACCAAATCAGGCATGATGCTGGGACTTGGCGAAACTGATGATGAGATCCTGGAAGCTATGGATGACTTAGTCGCCAATAGCTGTGATATACTGACGCTGGGTCAATATCTGCAACCAACTAAAATGCACCACCCCGTGATAGAATTTATACCTCCTGATAAATTTGACCGTTTAAGAGAAACAGGACTTCAAAAAGGCTTGAAATATGTTGAATCAGGCCCCTTAGTTAGATCTTCCTATCATGCTGAAAGGCATGTTTATGTATAATGAGTACAGCGCATAGAGCAGAGCCCCGCCAGCTGGCGGGGTTCAACGCTTTGGCCTTTATTCCTATGCACTGCACCATGCGCTATGCTCATTTACTATTACTTTCTTCCCTTGTTTATATTAATCTATATCAAAAAAATAACATAATCGTTTTTAATCTGTGCCTGCCCCGATTTCTCGGTGGTAATCTGTGAAATCTGAGGTTTAAAACAATAAAAACGTCACCAACATAGTTGCAACAAAAAATATGAGCATCGTAAAGCCATATCCTAAAAACAATAAAAACATTTTCAGCGCTGTTTTAAACCAGCGCTGCTCATATACCTTTTTAAATGCAAATAATGCGTAAACAAATAAGATAAGCAATACGTAGAGTAGAAAAGATTTGGAAAATATAATATAAGCAAGCAAGCTCAAAAAAAGCATCAGGAATGTAAAAGAATGTAAGTGTAACGAAAAAATAAGATGCTCAATATAAAATTTACTCCTTCTGATATAAATTATTTTCAACAATAAGGCAAACAGGGGCAGCAGGAAAAACATCATTATAGAAATATTTTCAACCAGATCATTCATAAAACCTTCGCCTTTTTGCCTGATCAATTTCACTGCTTTATTTGCAAGAAGTAATGTATAGAAATTGCGTTCTATGCCAAGAGTATCCAAAAAAAACCCGGGATCAAAATTCTCATCATTGACCATATTTTCAAGATCACTGAGCTTAAAGTCAATATTGGCAGTATCACCCAAACTCAAAGTCAGTGTATCAGAAACCTGTTTTGTAGTATCACGCTGATCTTCGTCTCCAATACCAACAGCCCAACCCGTTATTTTTCTTGATTTATCATCATCATAAACAGTTTGTTGGCTGTAAATTGGCATACCTTCATTAAATGCAGCTTTTTTACTTTCAAATGTCAGCAAAAAAAAGTATAGTATGCTGATGGTCAGGTAGAGGCGTACTGGTGCGATGTATTCTACGCGCTTACCTTCTATGTAGGCTTTAGTCAGAAAACCCGGTTTGAACAGGAAAGGTACTACACTTTCTGAAAACCTTGAGTCAATTTCGAAATTATCTTTGATAAAATCTTTGAACAACAACCCGAATGAAACCTGTTTATCGGTATTTTCCTGTCCGCACTGTGGACAATAATTTTGTTTTGCCCGAAGCGAACGCCCACAATTCAAACATTTGGCTGATTTTCTTCTCTCTTTTGACATATCATTGATTCATTATCCTGGTTATCTAAACTTTGTAGTTGTAAATTAACATTTTTTTTGATACAATTCTAAATTTACTGAAATATACTACTATCTTTATAAGGTTTACCCTATGAAATCTCTTTCATTTAACAGGTTGACTCTGCTGTTTACATTTCTTTTTTATATGATTTATTCTTGTAATTATTCATCAGCTCAACAGTTAACCCAAACAATAAGAGGCAGAGTAGTCGACCAGCAATCTAAGTATCCCCTGCCAGGTGCAAATGTGATCATACTTAATTCAGAACCTATAAACGGTTCAGCTACTGGTATGGATGGCTATTTCCGCCTTGAAAATGTGCCTTTAGGCAGGCATACCATCCGGGTATCTTACCTGGGGTATAATGAAAGGGTCGTTCCAAATGTATTGGTAACATCGGGTAGAGAGGTTTTTCTCAATGTTGAGCTTGCCGAGCAGGTAATCGTTGGTGAGGAGGTAGTTATAACTGCCAAAAAAGATAAAACAAAGACCAATAACGAAATGACAACCGTGAGCGCCCGCGGGTTTACCATAGAAGAAACTCAGCGCTATGCAGGAAGCTGGAATGACCCTTCACGCATGGCTGCAAATTATGCAGGGGTGATGGCTAATGATGATTCAAGAAACGATATTATTATTAGAGGTAACTCGCCACTCGGATTGCTATGGAAGCTGGAGGGCATTGACATACCCAACCCTAATCACTTCGGCTTATTTGGTACCACAGGCGGGCCGGTGCCTATCCTGAACAATAACAACCTGGATGATTCTGATTTTATGACCGGTGCCTTCCCCGCTGAGTACGGCAATGCCCTTGCCGGTGTCTTTGACCTGCAAATGCGAAGCGGCAATTACGAAAAAAGAGAATATATGGGGCAGGTAGGTTTTAACGGATTTGAGTTCGGTGCCGAAGGACCCTTTGTAAGACAGATTGTAGATCACGGATTACCCGGGAGAAATCCCGCCTATGCTGATACAATCGGGAATAATACCGGGGGTAATCCATCCAGAAAAATTAAAGCATCCTATATGGCAAATTACCGTTATTCTACTCTTGCGGCTTTTGAACCCCTGGGCATCAGCTATGGTACGCTTGCTATTCCACAATACCAGGATATTTCGTTTAAGATAGATGTACCAGGTACCAAATATGGCAGATTTTCCGTTTTTGGTATAGGCGGTTTGAGCTATATTGAACTTTTAGGCGAAGATCTGGAGCCAAACGATCCCTATGGCGATCTGAATGAAAACCTCTATTTTGGCTCTGATATGGGGGTGATCGGACTAACCCACATGGTATTTTTAAATAATTCTGCCTATTCAAAAGTAAGTATTGCTGTTTCGGGTACAAATAATTCCATTGAAAATGATTCCATCCCCAGAGACTCTTTAGATATCGGTGATCCGTTTCCATGGTACAGGAATCATTTCAGCCAGGTAAAATATTCTTTGCATTACCAATTGAATAAAAAATTTAATGCCCGGAATAACCTCAATGGTGGAATTAATTTGAATTTTTACCAGGTAAAGCTTATTGACAGTGTTTTAGTGAATGGACAGCAATTCTTCAGACAGCATGATTTTGAAGGTGAAAGTCTATTCTCACAGGCTTATATACAATGGCAGCACCGGTTTACAGACAATCTGACCTTAAATACAGGTTTGCATTTTCAAAACCTGGAGCATAGTAACTCAACTTTTAAATTTAGATACGCTGTTGAACCCAGGTTGGGTATTAAGTATCAATTCAAACCCAACCAATCTGTCAGCCTGGGATTGGGCATGCACAGCCAGATGCAGCCTCTGCAGATCTATTTTGATGAAGATTCGCTTGGTGAAAAAACCAATATAGGCCTTGACTTCACAAAAAGCGACCACCTGGTAGTTGCCTACGATAACACGTTGAGTGAAAATATAAGGTTAAAAATTGAAGCCTATTACCAGCGCATCAGAAACGTTCCGGTAGAAAGCAAAAGATCTTCTTTTTCTATGCTCAATACAGGGGCTGATTTTGGAATATCTTCACGTGACAGCCTTATTAATAAAGGTACGGGCAGGAATTACGGAGTAGAATTGACCCTGGAAAAATTTTATTCCAATAATTACTATTTCCTGATTACAGCATCACTTTTTGACTCTAAATACAGAGCCAGCGATGACTTACTAAGAAATACGGCTTTTAATGGTAACTTTGCCTTGAATGCCCTTGCAGGTAAAGAGTTTAAAATAAGAAAAAACAATGTACTGGTTTTTGATTCTAAGATAGCCTGGGCAGGAGGGAAACGCCTTACCCCTATTGATACAACTGCTTCAAAAGTTGAAAAAACTACGGTTTTTATTGAAAATAAGGCTTTTTCCGAAAAGCAAAAAAACTACTTTCGCACAGATGCCAGGCTAAGCTACAGGTACAACGGCAAAAAAGTAATGCAGGAAATGGCCCTGGATATTTCCAATATTTTCGGTACCAAAAATATTTTCTCAAAATATTATGACAACAACTCGGGGGAGATCAAAGAGAATTACCAGATCAGGTTTTTTTGGGTGGTGCAGTATAAGATACAGTTTTGAATGTAGTACGGCTTTTAAGTTGCCAGGTTTGTGTAATTTTTTTTATTAAATATAACGGCTTAGGGTTAAAAAACGTGCGGGGTTTAGAACTTCGTACCTGTCCCCAAGCACAAAGGTAGCAAATTGCGATGAACTTTCAAATAGCAGTTACCCCCGCATGTTTTTTTAGCCAATGTAGCAGCATTATGCCCAATTTTTTTACACCGTTAAGCCCTTTAATCAAGGAATTGTTCTCTTGGTTGGGGTGGGGGCTGGCGCACTTTTGGCAAATTTTGGCTTGTATGGAATAAGCGTTCTTTAACGTACAAAAATCACCTTCTTTTGTAATACCTGAGATGGTGTTTCAAGGCGTATTAAATATATTCCATTATTTACACAATTGCCCGAATAATCTAAACAGTCCCATTTTGTTTTATGTTGACCTTGGTTTTGCACTTCATTTTCTATGAGCACTTTTGTAAGTTGCCCATTACTATTATATACTTTAATGCTTACTGATTCGCTTTCCTTCAGAGAATAATTTAAAGTAGTGGAAGAATTAAAAGGGTTTGGATAATTTTCCAATGATAAATCGCTTTCCTCAAAATTTCCTGATGGTTCTGCTATTTTTGTAATACTTTGATATGGCCCAAGCCAAGCGTAATTTACAATAGCATCATTATTATCATTGTTTTGGTCAAATAATATTGTATAGTAGTTGCTTGGATTTGCTGATATCCAACTACTAATATCAAAAGAAGCTAATGTACCGGCATTGTCTGCAACAACTTGACCAACATAATTTCCAAGATTTGCGCTATCCCCATTATACCACATAACATGATTATATGGATTATCAAGAGTCATAATCATTTGTAAGGAAGTTGCGATATAAATATCTATCGTAACAGTACCCGCAACTTGGGAATAACTAAGTGCTGCATTAAGATAAGCAGGTGAAGCAAGGGCATCAGTCCAAGTTAATTCAACCATTGATTCGGCATATCTTTTATCACGAGAAGTATTCGGCATCCACCAATCACTACCCCACGCAATATATTTTATACCTGTAGAAGAAGAACCAAGAAAATTCGGTACTTGGGCTTTTATGTTAAAACATAAAAACACTAATGATAATAAGATAATAAATCTAAGAGACGAAATTTTTTGCGGTATTTCTTTTTCCAACAAGCAGCAAGAGATAACCATTCCGAAAGTTGTTGTCGATAACTTTTTCCCCGATACCAATCCTTGATTGTATCGGGACTTCATTTTTTTTAACATAATTATTTGTTTTTTGTTGCCTTGAGGTTCAAAAGGCGGGTTTATTTAATTTTGAAAATTGGCAACAAAAAAGGGCATGAACCTCATACTTTCATTCAACTAATCGAGGTATCGCTAAACACCCTTGCATGGTTGAAGTCAGACGGAAATTACACACCCCGAAGGGCGCATTTCCTGACTTATCTCCATGCAATTGAAATTAGCGATTTTCGATTAGAGAAACATCAGTAACGCAACTTTTTTGTTATGTTTTACTTTGTCTTTATGTCATATTTTACAGTTTATTTAATAGACAAATACAAATTTTATATCAGGTGATTTGAATTTCGCAATATACAAAATTATTTTATTTCCAAACACTTTCAGTATTTTTTATATCCAGTTTGCCATAGGAATATTATTCCCTTTCGAACGGTATTACTTCTGATGCAGCAGTAATTTTTACTTTAATTCCTTTCCAAAATCGGTTAGGTATTATTTCAAGTAATTTTGCAGGAATGTTTTTAGTATCCAGAACAGCAATTTCAATTATTTTCTCGTTCTTTTCTTTAACAATACCGATTCCTCTTACTTCGGATAACGTAATTATCAGGGATTCCAGTTGTTTTTTTGCCTGTTGTATGGTAGACTTCATAGTTTTAGATGCCATTTTTTAATTACTTTACTAATTGAACTACTATGATTTGCAAGCGTGAATTGGTTGTTGCCTGCGAATAATATTCCTACAAATGAACGATCTTCTATGCTGAAAATTGCTGAGCCGGAATCTCCCGGTTGACTAAATGGGTTTCGGTTCTCAGAAACAATTTGAATTTGGTCCGTAAACACAGCATCAAAAAAGTCGTAACTTACCTTTTGAGTATAATCTAATGACCTAATTCTTCCATGTGTTGTTGCAGTTGTAGCTCCCACCTTAAAAACTCTCTCGTCTATTAATGCTTTTCTATATCTTAGGTCTGATGATAGATAGAAAACGAGCTCTCCATAATTGTCTAATTCCCCAATTGCCAAGTCCACTGAATTTATTTGATTTTTTTTTAAAGGAATATAACCTGTAAGGGTACCAATATCAATTATCTTTCTTTCATCTATTTTATAAATCAGGTCTCCTTCCTTTCCCTGATTGGTATTCGCAAGGACATGATTATTGCTGAAGATAAAAGCTCTTTTATCTTTCTTCGATGATAGAATAAAACTACCTAATGTGCCATATCCACCATAATTTACTAAATCTTGATGACCTACTTTATCTCCAATTCTCAAGCTGGTATATGCTTGAAGTTTTTGAGTCGAGAATACATTTAATTGCCTTGCATTGACGTTTAATTTCTTACTAAGATGTACTTTGAAATATTTACATACAGCATTTGGAATTATTCTATTGTCTAATGTTACTTCAAGGGCATTTTCTACAATTCCAACACCAGTCAGTGAAGTTGAAAGTTCAAATTCGTCAATGTTGCAAGATCCATAAATATTCTGATAGGATTTCTGAAGTGATTCACCCAGAAACCCATTAAAAGAATCAGTAGTGTTACCAAGCAACGATTCTTCAATAATTTCCTTTGCTCTAAATATGGTCGTTGACATAATGCAAAGTTACAACAATTTATGATGTTTTCTCGTTCCTTTTTTGATCATTTACAAAGATATGATTTAAACCAAATCACACCTTTACACATTGTAATTATATGGGTAAAGGTATGATCATACTTTTATTTATACAAATTTTATATCCATTTTTTCTGGTTTATTATTTTTGTTTTACTACTTTTATGACCTAATTAATTGTATCGGAATTTTAATGTTTAAATGAAATTTATATTCAATCTGTTATATGTGCTATTAATGAACAGCTACTGGGCTCTGGTTACTGGGTTCTGGGTTATTTGCTTTCGGTAGGCAGGTTGGTAATTCTTTCTAACATTAATTACTACCATTACCCAGTACCGAGTACCCAGTAACTTTATATTATTTTTACTTTGCTCAATTTTTAGTAATTTCATCCCGAGTACTCGGGATCAACTTGCGAAGTTATGTTCTGTTTTCTTCCGAAGCACTAAAAGTTGTATACCAATGTATTCCCCTAAAATGAAAATTTTGTTGATCGCCTGCCTGATTGGATCGTTGAGTAGCTGTATGACAAAAAGCAGCGAAAATAATCCAATAGGTGAACGGCTTTATTTTAAATTTGAGAAGCCTGTTACAATAGAAAAAATAAAATATGCGCATGGCGGTACCTGGTCAGGCAACTCATTCCAGGCTAATGCAAGACTAAAAGCCTTTAGCTTTGGCCTAAAAGGAGCAATTATTTTAAATAAATACCAGCTTGAAAATGAACCGTTCCCTATTACTATAGACTTAGCGAAGCCCTTAACGGGCAATGAATTTAAGCTTATTATTAACGATACTTATGCTGGTCAATTAAGCAATATCCTTTTTGTTGATGAATTGTCTTTTTTTGATGGAAAGAAGTGGTTCAATTTATACGCTTCAATTGTTCAGGAAAGTAAGCTGATAAGTTTTTACCCGACTATAGCTGCAGATACTGCTTTAATAGATCTGGCATTACTTCGGGGCGCCTTCAGATCCTCAGATCACGATAATGTGCATGATTTTGTTTTTGATATAAAATATGCAACAAAAGACAATTTTATGCACGAGCAGCTCTATGATTGTGACAAATGCCTGCTTAGAAAGCAGGTGGCGATGGCATTTTTAAAAGCCCGGGATCTTTTTAGTAACGATGGATACAGGATTAAAGTTTTTGACTGTTACCGGCCTCTTTCTGTCCAGAAAAAAATGTGGGAAAAAATAAAAGATATACGGTATGTTGCCAATCCATCAACCAGGTTCGGTTCTGCTCATAATCGTGGGATGGCAATAGACATTACCCTGATAGATAGGCAAGGAAGAGAATTAAATATGGGCACCAAATTTGATTTTTTCGGACTTGAAGCACAGCATAACTTTAAAAATTTCCCCCAGGAAGTTTTGAAAAACAGGAGATACCTTAAAGCTACCATGAAAAAAGCCGGATTTCAGCCAATCAGTTCAGAATGGTGGCATTATTCTTATAAGAATAGAGAATTTGATGTGTCAGATGTGAAAATTCCATGTGAGATGTATTAATAATAATCTTTCAATGTAGAAAATTGGAAGCTGCGGATTAATTTATTTTTAGAATTAATCAAAAATACGTAACTTTGAAAATTGATTTAACACTGGAATAACATTATAATCATGGCCGAATTAATCACAATGCCCAAAATGAGTGACACTATGACCGAAGGTGTGATAGTGGCATGGCACAAAAAAACAGGTGATAAAGTTTCATCCGGGGATCTATTGGCTGAAATAGATACCGATAAAGCCACCATGGACCTCGAATCTTACCAGGATGGCACCCTATTGTATATAGGTGTAAAGAAAGGAGAAACGGTGGCAGTGGATGGCATACTGGCTATCATCGGAGAAAAAGGAGAAGATTATAAGCAACTTTTAGCTGCCGGGCAATCTAAAGTTGAAAAGCAGGAACAGGAAATTGAAACTGTTAAAACCAACCAGCTTGAGGGAGATTCAGCGCAGGCAGGCCTGCCTGCCGTCCCGCCAAAGGCGGGATCAGCGAAGGCAGGAAGTCCTGTAAATGAAATTCAAGCTCCTCCCAAAGCAGGGATTGGTCTTTCTCAAAATGTATCGCAGATTGGGCAAACTAACGACAGGGCGCTCAAAGCTTCACCATTGGCAAAGAAGCTGGCTAAGGAAAAAGGATATGACCTATCACTGATCAGGGGGACAGGAGATGATGGCCGTATTACTAAAAGAGATATTGAAGAATTTATTCCTGGTGCCGGCCTGTCCCGTATCCCGGGTACTCTGGATCGGGGTTCAAAAGCGCCCTCCTTTACAATTCCTGAAGTTGTTGGGCAGGAAAGCTATGAAGAAGTTGTCATCACACAAATGAGAAAAGCCATTGCCAGACGGTTATCTGAAAGTAAATACACCTCTCCGCATTATTATCTTACCATGGAAATTGTAATGGATAAGGCAATGGAAGCAAGAAAAAGTATTAACGAAGTTTCACCTCTGAAGATTTCTTTCAACGACATCATTATTAAGTCAGTTGCCGCAGCGATACGGCAAAATCCTAAAGTCAACGCGTCATGGGTTGAAGAGGCAAATGGAGAAACAAAGGCAAGATACAACAAACATATCCATATAGGAGTGGCGGTTGCTGTGGATGACGGGTTAATGGTGCCTGTTATTCGTTTCGCTGATAATAAATCCCTCTCTCATATTGCTGCTGAAGTGAAACAATTAGCTGATAAAGCAAAAAACAAAGCTTTACAGCCCCCGGATTATGAAGGTAATACATTTACCATTTCAAACCTGGGGATGTTTGGTATAGAAGAATTTACTGCCATCATCAATCCTCCCGATGCCTGTATTTTAGCAGTTGGAGGCATTAAGCAAGTTCCTTTAGTGAAAGATGGAGAAATAAAGCCAGGCAATACGATGAAAGTAACACTTTCCTGTGACCACAGAGTCGTGGACGGGGCAACGGGATCGCAGTTTCTTCAAACGTTTAAAAGCTTATTGGAAGATCCTGTTAAAATTTTGGTTTAAAAAATAAACGTATAATATTAACTTAATTAAATCAGTGAAATTCGTGTCAAAAGATCCTGCTAATATCACACTCCCTTCAGAAAAAACAGAAAATATAATCCATAAAAGTTCAGTTGAAAACCAATTACTCCTTTTTAAATCTATTGTGATCAATATGAATGAGGGTGTTTTGATCAGTGAGGCAAATACTTCAGACCGGTCTGAACCCAAAATCATTTATATCAATAATGCATATACAAAAATAACCGGATATTCCTTAGAAGAGCTGGCAGGTCAGTCACTTCAAATTTTAAGAGGACCAAAAACTGACCCGGAAACAGTTAAAAAAATTGATAATGCTTTTTTTAAAGGGCTGCCTCTGCAGGCAGAAATTGTTAATTATCGTAAAGACGGTGCAGAATACTGGATAGAGCTTAACAGTGTTCCTGTAAAAGATGCAAAAGGGTTTCCCATCTACTGGATATCCATTCAGAGAGACATTACAGAGAGGAAGAAAGCAGAAGAAAAAATCAAAAGACTTTACAAAAGAATTCGTGAAAGTATAAATTATGCCAAACGAATTCAGCAATCCATCCTGCCCGGTATGCAATTAATAAGAAAATCTTTTCCGGACTCTTTTATACTTTTCAAACCCAAAGATGTGGTAAGTGGAGATTTTACCTGGTTTTATAAAAAGAACGATGATTACTTTATAGCCGCAGTTGATTGTACAGGTCACGGAGTACCCGGTGCATTTATGTCTATTATAGGTAATGACTTACTGAATGAAATTGTTATTGATAAAAATATTGATGATCCGGCAAAAATCCTGGGTTTTTTAAAAGAAGGTGTAAATCGTACTCTTCATCAATCAGAATTAGATACACAATCGGATGATGGATTGGAAATAGCTTTCTGTAGGATCAATCTTAATAAAAAACAAATAGTATTTAGCGGCTCCCATCGTCCATTATATTTTATACATAACGGGCAATTAACTCAATATAAAGGTGATCTTGTTACCATAGGGGGAAAATCAAGGTTACTCCAAAACAAAAAAGCATCCTTAAATTTGACATCCGAATACAATTCGGATTTCTCGAAATTCGAAATTCAAAATCCGAAACTCGAAATCCGAAATTCGAAATCCGAAATTCGAAACTCGAAACTCGAAATCCGAAAACTGAAGGGCCTCAAATTCTCAAATCATATAATTAAATTTAGAAAAAATGATGCCATTTTTCTTTTTTCAGATGGCTTGCAAGACCAATTCAGCGAAAACGGAGAGTCAAAGTATGGTTCAAAACGTCTTAGAGAAAATATAGTAAACAACCTCCATCTTACTATGGATGAATTATACAATCTGTTCAATAAAGATTTTGAACAATGGAAAGGAAGTAGTAATCAAATTGATGATGTGTTGTTGATAGGGATAAGATTCTAAGTTATTTTAAAATATTCTAAAAAATATCGTTAATTAAATTTTCAACTATGAGTAAAATAAGATCTACTACAGTTCTGGCTGTCATAAAAGATAATGTGGTTGCTATCGGTGGTGACGGGCAGGCAACAATGGGTGAAACCATCGCTAAAAGCAATGTCAATAAGATCCGCAAATTATTTGACGGAAAGATAATAACCGGGTTTGCAGGTTCAACAGCAGACGCATTTACGCTCCTCGATAAATTTGAGGAAAAACTGAAAGCCTATGGCGGAAACATGAAACGTTCTGCTATTGAATTGGCTAAAGATTGGCGTACAGACAGATACTTAAGAAGGCTGGAAGCAATGCTGATCACTGCAAACAACAAAGAATTGCTTGTAATTTCAGGAACAGGTGATGTACTTGAACCCGATAATCAGATAGCCGCTATAGGTTCCGGAAGTATGTACGCCCAGGCTGCAGCCAATGCTCTTAAAAAATTTGCCCCTAAGCTTACTGCAGAGGAAATTGTGAAAGAAAGTCTGAGTATTGCTGCTGATATTTGTATCTATACTAATCATAACCTGGTAATTGAAAAATTGAATTGAGATCTAAATGATAATCTACCACAACCCCAGATGCAGAAAAAGTCGTGAGACACTTCAACTGATAAAAGACAAAGGTGTTACTGTAGAGATTGTTGAATATCTTAATACCTCGCCTTCTGAACTTCAGTTAAAAGATATTCTGAGTAAACTTGGTATGAAAGCCATTGAAATTGTAAGAAAAGGTGAGCCGGTCTTCAAAGAAAATTTTAAAGGAAAGGATTTTAGTGAGGATCAATGGATCAGGATACTGGCTGAAAATCCTATACTTATTGAACGGCCGATAGTGGTTAAAGAAAATGAAGCTGTAATCGGGCGCCCTCCGGAGAATGTTTTGAAGTTATTGTAGACGCAAAGAGCATAAGCGAAAACCGCTACGCGCCTATTTCGCTGACAACGTATCAATAAATTCGTTTCCACCGGGAAAGCCATCCTTATCCTTATCAATAAACTCCATATCTGCTCCTGAGCTGTTTATAGCAGTAAACCAGCGGAATTTTATATCAGACTTCCCGTTTTTTTTCTCAACAACATCAAACCCTTTTACTGTTTTGTTGTTTACATACACACCATTACTTTCACCCAAAAGCTCAATAAAGATTGCATAAGGATTTTGATTATTTACCACAAGTGTATTTGATATTTCAGAATTGAGCTCAACATGCCGAAAACCCTTTATTAATTGTGATTCACCATAATCAGATAAAATGTTAGATGTCATATTTCTCTTGTTCTGGGCTTGCGAATTTGATATTGCTACAATTGCAATAATTACAACAATGATCAACCGTGTGATTTTGTTTTTGGCGTCCATTAAGCAAATATTTTATTATCTAAATTTATACCCATCCTTTCTTAATGCAGTAGGCATTTACAAATATAACGCTAATTATATTATATTTGCAAAAATAATACATCATAATAATAACTACAAGGCAAATATTTAATTAATGAAAAAGATCCTTCTCTCAATTATTGTTACTTATTTAGTTCATTTCAACCTGATCTCCCAGGAAACCTTCCCCCTAAATGGCGTAAAAGACAAAAGACCTGAGATCTATGCTTTTACCAATGCTACTATTTTTGTCGATTATCAGACAGTATTAAAAAATGCTACACTAATTATCAAAGATGGTATTGTAGAATCGGTTGGTGCGAAAATAACGATCCCTAAAGGATACATTGTTACAGATCTAAAAGGAAAATATATTTATCCCTCTTTCCTTGATATTTATACTGGTTATGGAATTCCTCAGCTTAAAAAGAGAAAAAGGTCCAGAAATTCAAAACCTCAGTTTTTATCAAATAAGAAAGGCGCCTATCATTGGAATCAAGCTATAAAACCTGAAATAAACGCCAAAGATCTGTTCGCAGCAGATACCGGTAAAGCCAAACAATTCAGGAATTTAGGTTTTGGAGCAGCGCTTACCCTCCAAAAAGACGGGGTTGTCAGGGGTTCTTCTGTGCTTGTTACTCTTGCTGATGCCAATGAAAATGATGTCATGATCCTGGATATGGCAGCAGCACATTATTCATTTGACAAAGGCTCATCTACCCAGAATTATCCCGGCTCATTGATGGGAACCATAGCGCTTTTGAGACAAACCTGGCTTGACGCCCGGTGGTATAAGCAGCGGAGCAAAAGCAATGCAGAATATAATATTTCTTTAGAAGCATTTAATAACCTTCAAAGCTTGCCACAAATCTTTGATATAGGGGCAAAGCTTGCCCCGCCCCTACAAGTGTTGAGAGCCAACAAAATCGGTGATGAGTTTGGCGTCCAATATATCATGGTAGGATCAGGGCTTGAATATCAACGTATTAATGATATAAAAGCTACAAGAGCTTCGTTTATCATTCCATTGAACTTCCCTTTAGCATATAAAGTAGAAGACCCACTCGATGCAACAAAGATAACGCTGTCGGAAATGAAACATTGGGAATTAGCGCCTGCTAACCCTTCAAAATTAGCAGAACATCAAATACAATTTGCAATTACCACAGCCGGTTTAAAGAATAAGAAAGATTTCTGGAAGAATCTTCGTAAAGCTATAGAATATGGCTTAGATGAGAAGGTAGCGCTCAAGGCATTAACCTATACGCCTGCAAAATTATTGAGGGTTGATGACCAATTAGGGAGCCTTAAAAAAGGCAAGATAGCCAATTTCCTGATCACTGCGTCCAATATTTTTGATAAAGAGAATATCATTTATCAGAATTGGGTCCAGGGCAAAAAATATGAGATCAACGACATTGAACTGACTGATATAAGAGGGACTTATGATCTTACGATCAATGAAAAACCTCCGCTCAAATTAAAAATTACCGGGAAATTGCAAAAACCCGAATTGAACATTCACATAAATGATACAACAAAGATAAAAATTAACTTTTCAAGGAGTAAAGATCAAATCACACTTTATTTTGATGTAGGCCGGAATGGTATTCCGGCAGACATCAAGCAGATTAAAAATGGTGACAGTAAGGGTAATATAAGGCTTAGCGGATGGATTGAAGGTGATATTTTGTCCGGCAAGGGCCAGCTACCTGATGGCTCTTGGATAAAATGGGACGCCAGGCAGACAGAGTCATTTAAGGAGGAACACACCCCTGCCCCCTCTCAAGAGGGGAATAAGAAAGATACTATTGCGGGACAGGGAGCAAATGACAGGGAGCCCGGAGCAGTGATCTATCCATTTACTGCTTATGGTTGGGAAAAGAAACCAAAACAGGAAACGGTTCTGTTCAAAAACGCTACGGTCTGGACAAACGAAAGAGATGGCATTCTGGAAAATACAGATGTATTAATACAAAACGGTAAGATCTCAAAAATTGGCAGGAGCTTAACTCCCCAAAATGCCAGGGTAATTGATGCGACAGGAAAACATTTAACTTCCGGCATCATAGATGAGCATTCACACATTGCAATATACAAAGGCGTGAATGAAGGAACACAAGCTGTTTCGGCAGAGGTTCGCATAGGAGATGTTATCAATTCAGAAGATGTAAATATTTACCGCCAACTGGCAGGGGGTGTTACTGCCGTGCAGCTTTTGCACGGTTCGGCAAATCCCATCGGTGGTCAATCTGCCCTGATAAAATTACGCTGGGGTGCGTTACCTTCAGCTATGAAAATTAAGGATGCTGATGGATTTATCAAATTTGCGCTCGGTGAAAATGTAAAGCAGTCTAACTGGGGCAATAACAGAAAATCCCGTTTCCCTCAAACCAGGATGGGCGTAGAGCAGGTTTATTTTGATGCCTTTACAAGAGCAAAAGAGTATAAGCAGGCAACCAAAAAATATAATTCATTGTCTGGGAAAGAAAAGGCAAGAACTATGCCCCCCAGGAAAGACCTGGAATTAGAGGCTTTGTCAGAGATATTAGATAGTAAACGCTTTATTACCTGCCATTCTTACCGGCAATCTGAGATCAACATGCTCATGAAAGTAGCTGATTCTATGGGTTTTAGGGTGAACACTTTTACACATATTTTGGAAGGATATAAGGTTGCAGACAAAATGAAGGCGCATGGCGCAGGAGCTTCAACATTTTCAGACTGGTGGGCATACAAATATGAAGTTATAGAAGCTGTTCCATACAATGGCGCCTTAATGCACCAGGTTGGCATTGTTACAGCTTATAACTCCGATGATGCCGAAATGGGCAGGCGGCTCAACCAGGAAGCAGCAAAAGCGGTCAAATATGGCGGGCTTTCAGAAGAGGAAGCCTGGAAGTTCGTAACATTAAATCCTGCTAAATTATTACATTTGGATAATAATATGGGAAGCATTAAAGCAGGGAAAGATGCCGACCTGGTGATCTGGTCTGACAACCCGCTTTCCATATACGCAAAAGCAGAAAAAACCTTTGTGGATGGCATTTGCTACTTTGACATGGAGCAAGACAAGCGATTGCGGGATGAAATAAAAAAGGAAAGAATGCGGCTGATCCAGAAAATGCTGGAGAAGAAGAAAGGGGAGAATATGCAGGAGGCGAAGAAGAAGAGAGAGGATATCTATCGGTGTGGAGATTAGTACTTAGTTGCAAAAGTAATAGTTATTATGACACAACAAAGCATAATAACCCTTATTTATGCAACTAAGTATTAGTCCTTACCAGTTGTGCCACTACTCCAACACTGCAAAACCTGCAGAATGGGGCACGACTTACATTTATGCTTTTAAAATCCAAAAGAAAAAATTAAAAAAGCCCGATTGCAGAGATTTTTATTTGATTTTCTGCCCGCCCACAGCCAGCACATTAAAATTTTGCTTTGAGAGTGTTTAATTTTATAAGGTAAAGTAAAATTTGAATGAGTTTGCTTTTGCCAACCCGCTTAATTAAATTCGATTGTTAATAAAAAATTTAAAAATATGTTTTGTATTTCAAAAAACATATCTATTTTTGGGACAAAATTTGTCCTGAATTATTATTTCAATGCAAAAAAAGGAAACATTCGGAGAGTATATTAGAAAACTTAGAGAAGAAAGCGGGCTACCTATCAGAAAGATAGCTGCAGAACTTGACATTGACCCATCAACTTTAAGCAAGATTGAAAGGAACGCAAGGTCGGCAAACAAAGACCTTATTAAGAATATTGCCAAAATATTTAAAGTTAGTGAGAAAGAATTGCTACTTTATTATTACAGTGATAAGATTGTTTATGAACTACGTGATGAAGATATTGGAATTGAGGCATTGAAAGTTGCAGAGCAAAGAATCAAATACATCATAAAGACCAGAAAATAAACAATTCTAAAAATGGAAATACTACATAAAATAGTACCAAACGCTGAAATCGATATTCCTATGTCAACTCGATACTTTGACAAGTTGGAATTTTATGAAAAGGAAAAAGGCAAGTGGTATCTGAAAAGTTTTGACAGTGAGGAGAAAGAAAAGCTGGTTCTTAATGAAGAAACCGGAAAGAAAGCCCCGGAAGAAATTGTGAGGCAGTTATTTCTATATGAACTAATCCAAAAATACGGCTATCCCAAAGAAAGAATTAAGATTGAGCAAAAGGTGGTAATGGGTCGGGACGAGAAGAAAAGAGCCGACATTGTAGTATATCAAAATGATAATGCTACACCTTGGATAATTTCAGAAGTTAAAGCACCGCATCAAAAAAATAATATCCAGCAACTTAAAGGATACTTAAATGCCGAAGGCTCGCCTATTGGAGCAGGATATAACGGAAAGAACCTTAGTATTTATGCACGTCCTTATCCTAAAGAGTTTGATGTTTTGAGGGATTTACCTTTTGAGCATGAATATCAAACTGCAAAAGATGATGATAACCTCATCCGGAAAATCAAGGAATTAATATCAGACAGAAAATGGACTTTAGATGAACTAAACAAGATTAACAAGGAAAAGCACTTTGACCTGAAAGCCATCATTGAAGAATTAGAAGAACTGGTATTGGCAAATTCAGGAGCCGACAGTTTTGACGAAATATTCAAACTGATTTACACCAAACTTTATGACGAGTTTGAAGCAGAAAATAGGGAAAATCAAACTCTATCTTTTCGGGATTACTCCAATCCTAAAATTACCCACGACCGAATTTCACAACTCTTTGAAGAATCCAAAGACCAATGGAAAGACATTTTTGAAGTATCAGACCGCATCAAACTAACGCCTGAACATCTTGAAATCTGCATTGGCAAACTAACAGAAGTAAAGCTCTATGGAGCCAATCTCAGAATTATTGATGAAGCATTTGAGTATTTAGTACCTGAAGTATCCAAAAGCAAGAAAGGTCAATATTTCACTCCGAGAATTGTAATTGACACCTGTGTTAAAATGCTCAATCCTACAAGAAAAGAATACATTTTAGACCCTGCTTGTGGAAGTGCCGGATTTTTAGTACACGCAATGGAATATATCTGGGACAAATATAAAATGGAGTCCTATAAAGTAAAAGCCAATTACGCAAACAAATACTTGTGGGGTGTTGACTTTGAAGAAAAAGCCACCAAAATAAGCAAAGCGTTGATGTTGATTGCGGGTGACGGCAAAACACACATTTACAAGCAAAACACTTTGGAATATTCCAAATGGAGCGAAAGTTTTAAAGTTGATTTGAAAAGAGAAGCCCTATTAGATAATGAAAACCCAAAAAACCTGACTTTTGATATTATTATGAGTAATCCTCCTTTTGCCTGAGATATTAAGGAAAAGGCAATAATCAATCAATACTTTGACCTGTTAGGATTACGGTACACTTTCAATATGGAAACAGGGAACATTAAATCAGTTCTGAAAAGTTTTGCTGAAGAATTTGACCTGGAATTCAAAAATGATGCAGAAAACATTATAAAAGATAAGATAAAAGAAATCAATCAGGATGGGGACATTGATTTGGAAAATAACGAAGATGTAAACAATGCCATTCAGGAAATTGCCTCATTGATGATACAAGTGGTTGACAGAGGAGACGTAAAAGAAAACTTACTAATACCAAGATTAAAAGTAGTAATCCGCTACAAAAAGAATGAAAGCAAATGGAATAAAGTTGATAGGCACATTCTTTTTATTCAGCGAATTATAGAAATGCTCAAAGAAGGCGGAAGAGCTGTAATTGTATTACCACAGGGCATTTTCAACAATTCCAATGAAAAATATGTTCGCAAATTCATAACAGAAAAAGCCAGAATTTTGGGAGTTGTTGGCTTGCATGGTAATAGTTTCAAACCCCATACTGGAACCAAAACCAGCTTGCTGTTTCTTAGAAAATTCACACAGGAAGAAATACGAAAAGCACAAAATCATACTGACTATCCCATCTTTTTTGCTGTTTCAAAAATAAGTTTTAAAGATAATTCAGGTATTTATCTCTACGCAAAGGATGAAGAAGGA
The DNA here is from genome assembly GCA_019456305.1 of Cytophagales bacterium. NCBI lineage: Bacteria > Pseudomonadati > Bacteroidota > Cytophagia > Cytophagales > Cytophagales bacterium. The sequence goes on from VRUD01000021.1 coordinate 33,209, forward strand.
AACAAGCTGCTGGATGACGATGGAAACCCAATTTATCAAACCGATTTGTACCATATAGCAGATGCGTTCAAAGATTGGGGTTTAAAGCAATTGGACAGAGGAGACCAAATGTATGAGTATTTGAAAAATTAAGCATGAAAATTCAGAAATACAAAGACATAGAATACTCTGAAGTACGATTTAACGAGCTATACGGTGATATGCGGGTTGATGCCCAATATTATGACCCATTTTTCATCAGAAATGAGCGCATAATAAAAAAGAAACCCACTAAGTACGTAAGCAGCTTTATGCACCAACCCCAATATGGCATTTCAATTGCAATGAATGAGGTCGGTATCGGATACAAAATGTTGAAAATGGATGATATTGTCGGCATCTTCGCCAGCGATGAAAATGCCAAATATGCCGACATCACAGAAGAAACCTTTGAAAATTTTGAACTCAAGAAGTTTGACGTATTATTCAATAGAGTTAATTCTGATGAGTTTGTTGGTAGAACAGGTATTTACTTATTGGATGGAGAACACACATTTGCCTCTTATTTGGTGCGTATCACATCCGACAAGACCTACGCCAATTGCTACCTGACTATTTTCTTAAACTGCAAATACGGATATAACTGTCTCCAAAGGGTAAAGCGCAGGGCAGTCAATCAGGCAAACATTAACGCACAGGAATTAAAAGCTCTGGAAATTCCTTTCCCATCTGATAAGCTACAAAAGCAAATAGAAAAACTGGTTGTTGAAGCATACAACCAAAAGCTACATTCTCAAACCATCTACCAGGAAGCTGAAACTACACTGCTAAAAGAATTGTGTTTGGATGATTGGCAACCGAAAACAGTAAAATTTAAAATAAAAAACGTTGAATACGAAACTGAGGATGCAATTACTGAAATTGACTTATACCAAGCATTACAAGCTGATAGAATTGATCCAGAGTACTGGGAACAAAAGTATTTGGAATTAGAATGTTATTTAAAAAGTCAACGACATTGCTATTTTGGAAATATCTTGAGCATAAGAAGAGGCGATTATATTGATACTTCATACTATAATGAATTTGAAGGTAATCCCTATCTAAGAATTAAAGAGCTTTCACTCGATGTTATTATTAACAAAAAAGAAATAATCTATTTGGAAGATTTTACTGGTTTAGAGGAACAGCATTTAAAGAATGAAGATTTCATATTTGCAGCAATTGGGGCTACATTGGGCAAAATAAATCTAATTAGGCAAGATTTGGATAGTTCTTATTACTCTAATAACACCGCAAGATTTAGATATATAATGAATGCTTATAAAAAGAAAGTTTTACCAAATTTTCTCATCATCTACTTTCAATCCTTTTTATGGCAGATGCAAATAACAAGAAGACAGAAACAAACAGCGCAAGCAAAGATTAACGACCGCGATATTAGAACCACTATAATTCCATTAGTCAAGGGTTCAATTCAATCTAAAATTGATAATTTGGTTAAAGAAAGTTTGGAAGCGATTAAAAAAAGCAAACAACTATTAGAAACCGCCAAAAGAGCTGTTGAAATATTTATTGAAGAAGATGAGCAACAAGCAAATAAATTCATTGATAAATCATTAAAAACATAAAACTATGTGGCACGTTTATAGAGCAATTAACCGAACAAAAAAAGAGATTTATCACGGAGTTTCAGAAGACCCTAAAGCTCGAAAAGAAGGAGCACATTGCAAGGGTTATACCAAGGCAATAAATCATTGGGATTGCGATAAAGATAAAATCAGATGGTATAAACTTACAAGTCATTTAACCCAAAATAAAGCATCTAATGTTGCACATAACCATGAAGTAGCTTATAAGTATCATAAGAAGGGGGTACAAAAACATTAAAACAGGTGGTATCTGATTTTTTTTGCATAAATTACTTGTTGGAATAACATACACCGAGAATAAGATTGACAATTTGGTGTATGGACTTTAGGGGTTGAGCAAAGAGGAAATTGAAATTGTAGTATGGAGCTAATGGATATAAAAGGAATCATATCAAAAAAAGTGTCATTTCAACCAAATGCTTGGAGTTCCATTGAAAAAGAAATCAGTATTGAGGAAGTCATTAAGGATACTAAAAGGGGGAGATATGCTGAAGAAGTAAATAAACTTAGATGGTATCTGCATAACGATGAAAAAGATAAATACGACATTCACAAAAAGAGACTTCCGGGTGTTACGTTTTGTGCTAATTTCAATGGTAACAGAAAAAAGGAATTAATCAGGACTTATCATAACCTTGTTGTACTTGATATTGACAAATTAGAGAATAAAGAATTAAGGAGAGTAAAAAACTTGCTTGAAAATGATAAGTATGCTTTTACATTTTGGGTATCTCCTTCGGAATACGGCATAAAAGGGTTGATATATTTAGAATACAAGTTTGAAATTAAAAAATACGGAATAGACCTTGCCCACAGACACGCCTTTGAGCAAATAACGGAGTATTTTAAAGATAAATATTCAATTGACCTTGACACAAGCGGCAGTGATACCACACGACTGTGTTTTTTATCTTATGACTCTGATTTATTGTTTAAGACCTCAATTATTCCCTTTCCTATTGTTGAACCCAATGAAGATACTTCACCATTATTCAATCAACCAAGTGAACCTAAAAAAAAGGTAACAAAAATACGGTATAGTAGCTCAAAAGATGTACTGAATAACCCCAAGGGAAAAAACAATCAAAGGGACAGAAGAACCCTTGTCAATATTATCAAGTTTCTGAAAAAGGAGAACATATCAATAACCAGCACTTATGAGAACTGGTATCGTGTAGCATACGCAATTGCAAATTCATTCACTCATGATATAGGCGAAAAATACTTTTTGAGTTTATGTGAATTAGATGGAGTAAATCATGATGAAAACCAAAGTAAAAACATGCTGTTATACTGTTATCAAAATAGTAATGGCAATATAAAATTTAAAACAATAGTGTTTTTGGCAACAATTAAGGGATATAAAATTAAGGGGAATAGTACCTAAACGGCATCATGCAAGTATTTTGCGTGTTTGGTCGTTAAATTTCGACTGCCACAAAGTTCACTTTGGCCAAGTGGGTAGTATGGAAAAAGGCTATGACTTTGTCAGTATTATGGTTAAACCAATACAGGTACTCCCTTCCCCTTTTTTACTTTCAAAGGTATGTTTGATAAATACTTTACAGATGGCAAGATAATTTATTACCTGTGCAAAATAAGGGCGAAGTATGCTAAACAAAGAAATAAGCAACACCTCCTACACTTGTTGTCAGAAGACTCGAAATTAAATCATCATCTCAATAAAAATAATGAAGAAATATTCCTTCGGAAAATATTGCCATCCCGAAGAAAATGGAACAAGCTCGGCAAAGAATATAGATATAAGAATAAATCGCAAAAAATTAACTCGATTGAATACAATGAAAAGTGCATATTCAAAACTATAAAGCACTACCAAAAAACGAACCCGGGAGAGCCATTTTTAATTGAACTGAATAAATTTATCTCTGAAATAAGAGATTCGGTAAATGACCCTGATTATCAAATAAAAACACCAAGAATATATCCCAGGTTAAAAGAAAAGAAAGGAGCTAATAAAAACGCTTGTCGCCCGATTTCACTTTTTGATTTAAAAGACAAAATCATTATTAGCCAGACAAACAAATATTTGACGGAAATATTTGATGCCGAGTTTTACAAATACTCTCATGCTTTCAGAGCACCAATTAAAAACCCAGGTAAGAAAAAGGAACTAATTACGCATCATAATTCCATTGACGCAATACTGAAATATAAATCACAATACAAAGGGAAACGGTTATGGGTAGCAGAATGCGATATGAAAAAATTTTATGACTCGGTAAATCATTCCGTAATTAAAAAACAATTTAATAAGTTGGTATCTCGGGTAAACCGGAAAAACAGTCAGCCTATTGATACAAGGGCGATAAAAGTTTTTAAAAAATATTTGGAAACGTACAATTTTGTCAAAGATGTCATTCCTAAAAATAAGGATGATGAATATTGGAAAAGTCACAAACTATCAAAGGAACATAGCTTTGGTTGGGTGGAAAGTGATTTCCTAAAGCTTGGATACTATAAAAGAATTAAAAATACCAAAATAGGAATCCCACAGGGTGGGGCACTTTCAGGATTAATTGCAAACCTCGTATTAGATTATGCAGATAATAAAGTAACAAAGGAAGCAGACAATCGGCTCTTATATATTCGTTTTTGCGATGATATGATTGTTATGAATCCAAGCAAGAAAGCATGTAAAGAAGCTGTTTATCGTTACGAAAGTGTCTTGAAGGAACTGAAGTTAGTACCACACCAGTTTAAAAATGGTTTAAAAAATAAGCCAGGTTCATTTTGGCATAAAAGCACCAAGTCCAAAGAGCCTTATAAATGGACAGCAGCATACAGAAATGATGAGAACTTTCCTTGGATAGGTTTTGTAGGGTACGAAGTCCATTATAGCGGCCACGTCAGGATTAGAAAAAGTTCCATGAGAAAAGAATTACAAAAACAAAAGGAAGTTGTATATAAGATTAATAGCGCCATTAGAGATGATAACAAAAGAGTTCGGAATGGAACGGTGTTAGAATCGGCCATAAATAGATTAACAGGAATGTCAATAGGCAGAGTACAGATGTGGAACCATAAAAAGATAGAACATGAAATGTGCTGGGTAAACGGTTTCCAAAAGCTAAATAATAATCCATTTTTAAAAAGACAATTGAAACAACTTGATAAAAACAGAAATCATCAAATGGCGTTATTGAAGAAATCTGTTGCTGAACATATAGATGAGGATTTTGAAGAAGAAGTACCGAGACCTCAAAGAAAACTCGTTTATTATGGCAAGCCTTATAGTTATTACTATCACGTAGTTGAAAAGAAAAACACCTTGTCTTAGTTGGGCATCAGAAACTTAAAGGAAGGTATTGTAATGAAATATCGGAATAGCAAAGCAACAACTCCTTGTATAAGCTTAAACAGGAAAAGCCAACCGCAGTTTTGCACATTGCCATCCTCGTACCTGCGGTGGCAAAGAGCAAAACCCCTCCGCATGACTTTTCGGTAGATAGAAACAGTAGTAGAAAATCAAATAAAAATCTCCCCTCCCTTGCTTTTTTAATTTTTTCTTAAACAAACATTCTGTTCGACAGACAAATAAGCATTTCCGTTTAACAGAAACATTTGTCTCCGATAGAGACAGGCGGGCTACAGTAGGTAACTGTCTATATGCCATTGCGGTTAACGAGAATATTCGTACTTTAGTGCTTTCAATAAGCGGTTGGTTTCGGGGTCGGGGATGTTGTTCTTAATCCGCAACGTATCATAGCCGCAAACCGTTAGTTTCAATCGAGAAAAGCAAACACTTTATTAAGCTTGAAAGCATCAGATTTATTCATTAAAGCGTTAGAAAACGAAGGTGTGGAATACATCTTCGGAATTCCGGGAGAAGAGAATCTTGATTTTTTGGATTCGTTGAAAGATTCCAAAATTAAATTTATACTCACCCGGCACGAACAAGGGGCCGGGTTTATGGCTGCAACTTAAACAATAATGACCCCCGAAAAACTCAAAGAAATAATACAACAGGGCGAAGGCATTGAAGTAGAGTTTAAAACCTCGCGGTCTCAACTTAGCGAAAATGCCTTTGAATCCGTTTGCGCCTTTCTGAACAGGCAGGGCGGTCATTTGATTTTGGGAGTGAAGAATGACGGAACGGCTCAGGGAGTGGATGATGGGCGGGTGCAGGATGTTATCAACAGCATCGTTACCAATGCCAACAACCCGCAAAAGCTGAACCCTACCTTTTACCTGTCTCCGCAAGTGATGGATTTTGAGGGTAAGAAGGTAATTTATCTGTATGTACCCGCAAACTCACAGGTACACAGCACCGCAGGAAGAATATTTGACCGCAACGAAGATGGCGACTTTGACATTACCAATAAGCCGGAACAAGTAACGCAACTTTACCTGCGAAAGCAAAACTCCTATTCCGAAAACAAGGTATTCCCCTACGTTGAGCTATCCGATTTTAAGCAGGAGCTATTTACCCGTGTACGTGCATTGGCGAGAAGCGAAAATACGGAACACGCTTGGCTTGAAATGAGCGATGAGGAAATACTCCGCTCTGCGAATTTATACCAAAAAGACCCGATAACCAGCAAGGAGGGCTATACATTGGCTGCGGTGCTGTTATTGGGCAACGACCAAACCATTATAGCTGCCCTGCCCCACCATAAAACCGATGCCATTCTCAGGGTGGAAAACCTTGACCGATATGACGACAGGGACGACATACGCACCAACCTTATTGAGAGCTATGACCGTTTAATGGCTTTCATCAAAAAGCATCTGCAGGATAAATTTTATCAGGAAGGGGTACAGCGCATCAGCATACGGGATAGGATTTTCCGTGAAGTGGTTAGTAATCTCTTAATCCACAGGGAATTTACCAACGCTTTTCCCGCCAAACTCATTATCGAGAAAGACAGGGTACTAACTGAAAACTGGAATCGTCCTCACGGTGCAGGGGCGATTGACCCTGCCAACTTTTCGCCATTTCCCAAAAATCCGAATATTGCCAAGTTCTTCAAGGAAATAGGCAGGGTGGATGAATTGGGGTCGGGAATACGCAATACCTTCAAATACTGTGGCATCTACACTGCCGGAACAAAACCGGAATTTATCGAAGGTGATGTATTTAAAACGATTATTCCTTTAAAGGCGGAAAAAGCTACTACCCAAAAGACTACCCAAAAGACTACCCAAATAACTACCCAAAACACACCGGAAAGGATTATTGAGTTGCTTACAGAGAATCCTGCTTTAAGTAGAAAAGAATTAGCTGATATTCTGGGAGATATTACAGAGGATGGCGTAAAATACCATCTTGAAAAGCTAAAAGAAGAAGGTAAAATAGAACGGATTGGCAGGACAAGGGGATATTGGAAAGTAATGCAGTAAGCTAAAAAACACATCAGGCATTATCGTAATATCCCCGTTGCTTTGCACATTGCCCCCCTCGTTCCTGCGGTGGCAAAGAGCAAAACCCCTCCACACGACTTTTCGGTAGATAGAAACAGTAGTAGAAAATCAAATAAAAATCTCCCCTCCCTTGCTTTTTTAATTTTTTCTTAAACAAACATTCTGTTCGACAGACAAATAAGCATTTCCGTTTAACAGAAACATTTGTCTCCGATAGAGACAGGCGGGCTACAGTAGGTAACTGTCTATATGCCATTGCGGTTAACGAGAATATTCGTACTTTAGTGCTTTCAATAAGCGGTTGGTTTCGGGGTCGGGGATGTTGTTCTTAATCCGCAACGTATCATAGCCGCAAACCGTTAGTTTCAATCGAGAAAAGCAAACACTTTATTAAGCTTGAAAGCATCAGATTTATTCATTAAAGCGTTAGAAAACGAAGGTGTGGAATACATCTTCGGAATTCCGGGAGAAGAGAATCTTGATTTTTTGGATTCGTTGAAAGATTCCAAAATTAAATTTATACTCACCCGGCACGAACAAGGGGCCGGGTTTATGGCTGCAACTTATGGAAGGTTAACCGGAAAGCCAGGTGTTTGTCTATCTACGCTCGGCCCGGGGGCAACTAACTTTACCACCCCTGCAGCATACGCTCAATTAGGTGCAATGCCCATGATGATGATCACCGGCCAAAAACCCATTAAAAAATCCAAACAGGGTCGTTTTCAGATTATAGATATTATTGATTTGTTTCGTCCCATTACCAAATACACCCGCCAAATAGTAAATGGAAACAACATTCCGGCAATGGTTAGAGAAGCTTTCCGTCTCGCAATGGAAGAACGACCCGGTGCTGTGCATTTAGAATTGCCTGAAGATATTGCTACCGAAGATTGTGATGAAAGAATTTTTAATACGGTAGGTTTCAGGAGGCCCGATGCCAATGAACTGGCAATTCAGGAAGCAGCAAAAATGATTGAAAATGCCAAAATGCCTTTGTTGCTAATTGGCGCAGGGGCCAATAGAAAAAGAACAAGCAAGGCATTAACTGACTTTATTGAACAAACCAGCATCCCATTTTTCAATACCCAAATGGGAAAAGGTGTTGTAGATGAGCGCCATCCCCGGTATTTAGGGACTGCTGCGTTATCTGATAATGATTTTATACACTGCGCTATCAATAGAGCCGATTTGATTATAAACATTGGACATGATGTAATCGAAAAGCCACCGTTTTTTATGGAAGAAGGCGGAGCCAAAGTCATTCATCTTAACTTTTTTCCGGCACAAGTAGATGAAATTTATTTCCCCCAGCTAAATGTGATAGGAGATATTGCTACTTCAGTAGAACAAATTGCATCACACATCACCGATAAAAGCAATTGGGATTTATCTTATTATCAAAGAATAAAAGAAGAGGTTGAAAGTCATTTAACCAAATATTCAGAAGACAGCCGTTTTCCTATCTTACCACAACGGTTAGTGCACATAATCAGGGAAGAATTACCTGATGACGGCATTGTAACTTTAGATAATGGAGTTTACAAAATTTGGTTTGCCCGGAACTATAAATCCTACCAACCCAATACATTGCTGTTAGACAATGCCCTGGCAACTATGGGAGCAGGCATGGCTTCAGCTATGTGTGCGAAACTAATTTATCCCAATAAAAAAGTGATCTCTGTATGTGGCGATGGTGGATTTATGATGAATTCGCAGGAATTGGAAACAGCAGTTCGTTTGGGATTGAATTTAGTGGTGATTATTTTAAACGATAGCGCTTACGGAATGATAAAATGGAAACAGGAAGAAATGGGGTTTGATAATTTCGGATTGGATTATAAAAATCCTGATTTCGTTATATACGCTGAAAGCTATGGCGCAATTGGTCATAAGCCAACAAGTGATGAAGACTTTAGGAAAGTATTAACCACTTGTTTAGATATGGATGGAGTTCACGTTATTGATTTATCCGTAGATTATTCACTAAATCATTCCATTTTAAATGTATTGTTAAAAGAAAAAACGTGTATCCTTTAAATATTGAAATAAACAACTATGCTACAAGTAACATCGCCTTACGATTTAAGCCTTATTAAAGAAATCCCATTAGTAGGGAAAGCAGAAGTGGAGAAAGCGCTCACCACTGCCTACGGTTTATTTCTTGACCAATCAAAATGGATTCCGGCACACGAGCGGATTGCCATTTTAGAGCGTACAGCAGAAATAATGAAAACCCAAATTGCAGCGCTAACCAAAACTGCTGCCCGGGAAGGCGGAAAACCCTATTTAGATTCTAAGGTCGAGGTTTTACGTGCAATCAATGGAGTGAAAATTGCCGCGGAACATATTGGGCAATTAAAAGGAGAACAAATTCCGATGGGTTTAACAAAAGCATCTGAAAACCGATTAGCTTTTACTACACGAGAGCCCATAGGGGTTGTTTCATCTATTAGCGCGTTCAATCATCCGCTCAATTTAATTGTTCATCAAACGGCAACTGCAATTGCAGCAGGATGTCCTGTAATAATTAAACCTGCCCTAACAACTCCTTTATCATGTTTGGCTTTTGTGGAAATACTTTCAGAAGCAGGATTGCCGGAAGGATGGTGCCAGGCAATTGTTTGTGAAAATGATGCAGCAGAACAATTGGTTACTGACCCAAGAGTAAATTATTTCTCTTTTATCGGTTCTGCAAAAGTTGGATGGTATTTACGTTCCAAATTATCTTCCGGAACACGATGCGCACTAGAACATGGTGGTGCCGCTCCCGTAATTGTAGAGAAAGATGCTGTTTTTAATGAAATGTTACCCGCTCTTTTAAAAGGGGGTTTCTATCATGCCGGACAAGTTTGTGTTTCCGTGCAGCGGGTTTTTGTTCATGAAAGTATTTGCGAAGAAGTTGCCAATCGGTTAGCAGAAATGGCACGTCAATTAATAGTCGGAGACCCAATGGATGAAAAAACAGAAGTTGGTCCGCTTATCTTGCCCGGAGAAGTTGACAGAGTGGAAGAATGGGTGAATGAAGCCGTTGATGGCGGGACAAAACTATTGTGCGGAGGAAAGCGAATCTCTGACACTTGTTATGAACCAACAGTCCTCTTAAATCCACCGACAAATGTTCGGGTATCAACACAGGAAATTTTTGGCCCGGTAGTCTGTGTTTATTCTTATTCAGACAGAAATAAGGCCATTGAAATTGCCAATAGTCTGGACGTTCATTTTCAGGCCTCTGTTTTTACCAAAAATATAGACGTAGCGCTTGACTGTGTAAAAAAACTTAATGCAACGGCTGTTATGGTAAACGACCATACTGCTTTTCGGGTGGATTGGATGCCCTTTGGAGGAAGAGATACTTCAGGTATTGGCATGGGAGGAATTCAATACTCCATGCAAGAAATGACAAGAGAAAAATTAATGGTGATAAAAGTAAAAGCCTAAAACTATTTATTCAAATGATTACAGTTTCGGATTTAAGAATTCAATTTGGTAAGAGAGTGTTGTTCCAGGATGTAAATATGAAATTTACAGCGGGAAATTGTTATGGAGTGATAGGAGCAAACGGTTCGGGAAAATCGACACTTTTAAAGGCAATTTCGGGAGAAATTGATACTGCTTCCGGACATATTATTTTGGGGTCTGGCGAAAGACTTTCTGTTTTAAGCCAGGATCACTTTGTCTTTGACGAATATTCAGTACTTAATACTGTTATCAAAGGGCACTCACAACTGTGGGATATCATACAAGAAAAAGATGCACTATATGCTAAACCCGATTTTTCTGATAAAGATGGTATTAAAACAGCCGTATTAGAAGAAAAATTCGCAGATATGGAAGGTTGGAATGCCGAAAGCGATGCTGCAACTTTGTTGAGCGATTTGGGAATAAAGGAAGAATTTCATTCTACTTTAATGAAAGATATGAGCGGGAAGAAAAAAGTAAGAGTTTTGTTGGCCCAGGCTCTTTATGGCAAGCCTGATAATTTATTGCTTGATGAGCCTACAAACGACCTTGACCTCGAAACTGTAATGTGGTTAGAGAATTATCTATCGAATTATGAAAATACTGTTTTAGTTGTATCCCACGACAGGCATTTTCTCGATGCAATAAGTACGCATACTGTTGATATTGATTTTCGGGAAATACAAATGTTTGCAGGAAATTACAGCTTTTGGTATCAAAGTAGCCAGTTAGCATTAAAACAGCAGCAAATGCAAAATAAAAAAACGGAAGAAAAGCGTAAGGAATTACAAGTATTTATTGCACGTTTTAGTGCAAATGCTGCTAAATCCAAACAGGCAACAAGTCGTAAAAAAATACTTGAAAATCTTAATATTGAAGATATTAAGCCTTCAACAAGAAAATATCCGGGCATTATTTTTAGTCCTGAGCGTGAAGTAGGCAATAAAATTCTTGAAGTTAGCGGCTTAAGTGCAAGTATTGATGGTAAAGTTTTGTTTAAGGATGTAGATTTTTATGCAAACAAAGGCGATAAAATTATATTCTTATCGAAAGACCCTAGAGCAATGACTGCTTTTTTTGAGATAATAAACGCTAAACAAAAAGCTGATGCAGGTACATATGAATGGGGACAAACTATTACCTCCGCATATTTACCTTTCGATAATTCAGAATTTTTTAGATCCAGGTTAAATCTATTCGATTGGCTTTGCCAGTTTACTACCGATACAACAGAACTTTATATTCGGGGTTATTTAGGAAAAATGTTATTTACCGGAGAAGATATTTATAAAAAAGTTGATGTTTTATCCGGGGGAGAGAAAATGCGTTGTATGATTTCTAAGATGATGCTTGTAAATGCCAATGCATTGGTGTTGGATACACCTACAAATCATCTCGATCTTGAGTCTATCCAGGCATTCAATAATAATTTAATTAAGTACCCGGGAAATATTTTTATGTCATCTCACGACCACGAGTTTATTCAAACAGTTTGTAACAGAATTATTGAACTTACTCCTAAGGGTATTATTGATAAAGTTATGGATTACGATGAATATATTGCGGATGAAAAATTAATGGTTTAAGAGAAAAAAGGTGCAAATAGCAGGAAAAGGAAACACTACGTGTTATATAGTTTATGATTATTCAAATAAATTTGATATATTTGCAAAGCAAATAGAACAGATATATACAAAGTTAAATAAATTATTTCACATATAAATCCAATTAAAATAAAACTACCATGGAACCTACAATAACTTACGTTACATTGATAGCAGGATTAGTTACCATTACCTGGTTTATTAGGGATGTGAGAAAACAAAACAGTAAATCGCTTAAATCAATAGACCAAACTCAGACGAGGCAAAGTGAAATATTGCTGAAAATAGAGGAAGGGCAAAGAAAGGGATTTGAAGTATTAGATCAAGGACAAATAACATTAGCAAAAATTCTTGAAAGAGTAGAAAAAAGCAGTGAAGCAACAGCTAGGATCCTTGAAAGAATAGAAAAAAAGTAAATTTTGAAACATTAATAAAAGATAAGGAAGAAGATTAAAATGGAGTACACATGGATTGAATTAATTGTTGGTTTTCTTGGTATAGCATTTTTGGTAGGTATTACCAGGTATTTCATCTGGGACTATCGTAAACATATCAAAAAATTGTTTCCTGATTTAGATGAGGAAGATAATTAAAATAATTCTTATATTTGCACTATGACTACATCTCAAACATACCATATGAAATGTACAGACACGGTGCACCGTGTCTCAACCACGCCCTCCTGAAACCCGCATGGGAGCAGAGAGAAGGATTCACCATTTCAACCTTAAAGACCATTTCAACCTTAAAGACCATTTAAAATGTTTAAAAACAGTATTTTTCTAATTATACAAACATTATTTGTCCTGCAATTATACGCCCAGGTACCTACCCCCGCAAAAGAACAAACAAAGCCAATGATCCTTACAGGAGGCACCGCCCATCTTGGCAATGGCAAGGTCATAGAAAACGCGGCAGTAGGATTTGAAAGAGGGAAAATTACAATTGTGGCAGACGCTGCCAAACTTCAAATTGACAAAAGCAAGTTTGAAGTTATTGACGTCACCGGCAAACATCTGTATCCCGGCTTTATAGCGCCCAACACAACACTGGGGTTAAGAGATATTGACCAGGTGAGGGCAACGCTTGATTTTGATGAGGTAGGCGATATTATTCCAAACGTACGTACAATAATTGCCTATAATACGGACTCGGAAATTATCCCAACGGTGCGGAGCAATGGCGTTTTATTAGCGCAGCCTACTCCAAAAGGTGGGCTTATTTCAGGCACTTCATCCATCGTTGAACTGGACGGCTGGAACTGGGAAGATGCAGCCTACCGGATAGATGACGGCATTCATTTGCAGTGGCCGAAAATGTTTACCAGTTCGGGCTGGTGGGCAGAACCAGGGCCTATAAAGAAAAACAAGAAGCGGGGCATGCAACTGGCTAAGCTTGAAAAATTTTTCCAGGATGCTGTGTCATATTACAAATCCAGACATGACATGTCTTCTGGAGTAAATTTGAAATTAGAATCAATGAAGGGTTTGTTTGATGGTAAAAAGACGCTGTTCATGCACACCAATTACAGCAAGGAAATTATTGAAAGCATCAAATTCGCTAAAAAATACGGTGTAAAGAAGATCGTCATTGTTGGCGGAAAAGATGCCTGGATGGTGGCTGATTTTTTAAAACAAATGGATATAGCGGTCATATTGTTTAGGATCCATTCCCTGCCTCCCAATAAAGATGATGATATAGACCTGTCTTATAAGATGCCTTATATACTTCATCAAAAGGGTGTTCTGTTCTGTCTTAATTATATGGGCGGTATGGAGGCAATGGGTCAGCGCAACCTGCCTTTTATTGCCGGTACTGCTGCGGCTTATGGGCTCACCAAGGAAGAAGCATTGATGCTGATCACCTCCAATACGGCTAAAATATTGGGCATTGACAAGCGTGTTGGCACAATTGAAGAAGGAAAAGACGCCACCCTCATCGTTTCAACCGGGGATGTATTAGATATCCGCACCAACAACATTGAGTATGCTTTCATCAGGGGCAAAAAAATTGATCTTGATAATAAGCAGAAGCGGCTTTACAGGAAGTTTAAGGAGAAATATATAAAATAATTTTAGTGGAGAATACCGGATTCGAACCGGTGACCCCCACGCTGCCAGCGTGATGCTCTAGCCAACTGAGCTAATTCCCCGGGAATAAATCTTGCAAATATAGCAACTAATTTTTACTAAAACATCTGTTCATGAGAAAGCGCTTATTTCCAATAGCGATCATCACATGTATGATAATACAAGCAGACGCACAGAATGAGTTGAAATTAGAGAAGAAGTATAATATTAGAGGCAATACAGGGATCAAGGGATATGACCCCGTGGCTTATTTTGTTAGTGATAAAGCGCAAAAGGGCTCGAAGAAGATTCAATATACCCATGATGGAATTATATACCGGTTTACTTCAGAGAGCAATAAACAATTGTTTATAGGCGATCCTGAAAAATACCTACCTGCTTATGGAGGATTTTGTGCCTATGGGGTAGGGCATGATGGTAAGAGATTTAATGTGAATCCAAAGGCATTCAAAATTATTGATGGGAAGAATTATTTGTTTTGGAGACGGTTTATTTATGATGCCATTAAAAGATGGGATAAAGATGAGGAGCAATTAAAAATAAATGCTGACCGGAATTGGAAGAAACTGTAGGAGCCCCCCTAAATCCCCCCAAAGGGGGGACTATTCCATCGCTTTTGCCAGCCCCTTTCCCTTTGGGAAGTGTGGTGGGAAAGTCCCCCCTTTGGGGGGATTTAGGGGGGCTGTTAGGGGGGCTCCAATACTCAATCAAAACGGTCTTATCGCTTTCACAAAAATTTCAAGCCAATATTTTGTAAACAAGCCGGCTTCTATTACACCACGACTGGTTGAGGCATGAATAAATTTTGCGTTATTATTATCCCTGACTTCAGTAACTAATCCAACGTGTGTGATCCTTTTGCTGTTTTTGCGAGCAGAAAAGAATACAATATCACCAGGTTTGATGTTTGTAATATTTACTTTTTTACCTGTCTCTTTCAGTTGAACTGAAGTGCGGGGCAGCTCTATATCTGCAGCCTTATATGAGACCCATACCAATCCTGAGCAATCCATTCCGGCTCTTGTAGTTCCGCCATATTTATAACCGGTGCCAATGTAAGAACGGGCGGTTTCTATTACTTTATTGA
Organism: Cytophagales bacterium; assembly: GCA_019456305.1. Lineage (NCBI taxonomy): Bacteria > Pseudomonadati > Bacteroidota > Cytophagia > Cytophagales > Cytophagales bacterium. The sequence goes on from VRUD01000021.1 coordinate 48,465, forward strand.
TTTTTTCTGACGATTTATAAGATGATATTTTTATCTTTTTTTCACCTGGTGCACTTTTGCCGGAAATCGTAGATGGACTTTTACAGGCAAAAGTTAAAAACAATAGTAACAGGAAAATGAAAAATTGAAATAAATTCATAATTTTATACGAACTTAATCAATTAAATATGGAATTCAATAAACCTGCCCCTAAAATTATAGACAAGTTTAAAGAAATTGTTGGCAAGCAGTATGTTTTTACAGATGAGGAGCAACTTTTTGACTATTCCCATGATGAAACCGGAGACCTGTCCTTTCTGCCTGACGTGGTGATAAAACCACGTACATCACAAGAGATCAGTGAAATATTAAAAATTTGTAACGAACATAAAATTGCCGTGACACCCCGGGGAGCGGGTACAGGCTTGAGCGGAGGAGCATTGCCGGTACACGGTGGTATTTCTCTCTCTATTGAACGATTTAATAAGATCATTCATATAGATGAACAAAATTTCCAGGCAATGGTGGAGCCAGGCGTTATTACACAGGTATTTCAGGAAGCCGTTATTGAGAAGGGATTATTTTACCCACCCGACCCGGCCAGCAGGGGCTCATGTTTCCTGGGGGGAAATGTAGCTGAAAATTCCGGAGGCCCGAAAGCTGTGAAATATGGTGTAGTTAAAGATTATGTGTTGAACCTGGAAGTCGTATTGCCCAATGGAGCAATTATCTGGACAGGCGCCAATGTGCTTAAGAATGCTACCGGCTATAACCTTACCCAACTGATGGTGGGAAGTGAAGGTACATTGGGAATTATTACCAAAATAGTATTTAAGCTCATTCCCCATCCTAAACAAGATCTATTGATGTTGGTGCCTTTCCGTTCGGCTGAAAAAGCATGCCAGGCCGTTGCTGCGATTATGCAGTCAGGTATAACACCTTCAGGGCTCGAATTTATGGAACGTGACGCTATTATGTGGTCATTGAGATATGTAAAAATTGAAAACATTCCCACAAAAGATCACATACAAGCCTGGTTATTAATAGAAGTAGATGGTAATGAGCTCGAAATGTTATTTAAGGATTGTGAAAAAATTACAGAAGTAGTTGAGCAATTTGATGCCGGTGAAGTTTTATTTGCTGATACATCAGGCCAGAAAGAGGAATTGTGGAAAGTGAGACGCTGTATTGCAGAAGCTGTGAAGTCACGTTCTGATTACATTGATGAAGATACGGTTGTTCCCCGTGCCAAGCTCCCTATGCTGTTAAAAGGCGTCAAGGAAATTGGTAAAAAGTATCAATTTAATACCGTATGCTATGGACATGCCGGTGACGGTAACTTACACGTTAATATATTGAGGGAAAACATAAGTCAGCAGGATTGGAAGCAAAAAGTGCCTGAAGGCATACGTGAGATTTTCCAACTATGCAAATCTTTAGGCGGTACGATCTCAGGAGAACACGGTATAGGTTATATACAAAAGCCATATATCAATATCGCTTTAGATGATGTGCAGCTTGGTTTGATGCGCGGGATCAAAGAGCTGTTTGATCCAAAAGGGGTATTGAATCCGGGGAAGATATTTTGATTGGGGTAACGGTTTGCCGCTAAATACAGTGCGGATTTTAATCCTTCGTTCCTGTTTGTCAGCACATAATCGCAAATATACCAATTTTTCTTTATTTAAGATTTTCAAGATCGTTTAAATCTTTCAATCTGCCACTTGTTTTTTTATCAGTAAAACTAAAAGTTTTTTGTAGTCTTTGTCTATTACCATTGCTATCTGTTAGATATAAATTCCTGAGATATTCAAGGGCAGCAATTCTTTCTTCAGGTGTTTTTGTCTTCCAAAAGGCAAAATCTGAATTTTTATCTTTTAAAGAAAAGAAAACGATTTGTTTCTTTTTAGATTTCATTAACGTCCATGGCTATGTGCAGTTGCGGTTTAATTGCTTCGTACTTTTCCCCACTACAAAGATAAATAAAAAGTACAAACACTTGATGTTATTACGTCCACCGCAATTGCATATAGCCGATGTTAGCAACTGTAGCCTCCTTTCTACTATCTTTCAAAAACATTTTTCTTTCTCTTTTTTTATTCTGTTTTCTTGCCTAACGAAAAGTAGGGCAGGCAGGTTTTTCTTTTTCGGGAGGGGCAGCTATGCTCTTTTGCAATTTTGGGCTGTGGGTGGGCTTGAGCGAATTGCAAATGTGCATAGCTGCGAAGCGTATAATTGGTGATTAATTATTTTACCTTTATGTAGATATTGGAAAATAGGTAGTCGTATTTTACTTTACTGATAGTGATATTATTACGATTAACAACACCATTTATTGAATAGAACTTATCCAAAGAGTACTTATTCAACTTGATAGAAGAAACTCTTTCCGTGATCTCAGATTCGTTTAATGTAATGATATTTGGCTGAACCTTTGCCTGATGTATTAGAGAATTTAGTGCATCATCCGTAAGGTCAGTTATTGGCCTTATCCCATTCTCCACAACATACAAATCAAATCTGGCACCTGATCTATTTATTAGAAGATATATAAACGAATTAAGATTGGTTGCGTTGATATGTTTGATAATTTGCGAAGCGACTTTTAGTTTTCTTAGTTTTTGGTTTGTTGATTTGAAATTTTTAATCGCGTCCGTATTGTAGCTCAACTCTTCTATTCTTCGAGACCAATAGTTCTCCGCACCTTTAACAACTTCCTTTAAAAAGCGAGTTTTATACTCCTTACTGATATCGATTCCATATGCCTTCCTACCCATGTTACTTGCCAAAGCTATAGCTGAACCCGAGCCTGCAAAGGGATCCAACACGATATCACCTTTATTGGATGCAATAGATATGATTTTTTCAGCCAAGGCAAATGGAATGGGACAAAAATGGTCTTGTTTTCCATTACCCCACCCCCTGATTGGAGTTGTGTAATGCCACACATTGCTTGGAGCTTTACCACTAGGATTGTATCTCTCCGGGAATGAAAGCCACCATTTTTTCAGATCATTTATTTCACGAACACGGTCAATATTAAAAGTATATTTTTGACCCTTCTTAAAGAATAGAATATATTCAAATTGATTTTTGAACCTTCCTTTAGAATTCCAAGGCAAGTTCTTTTCTTTATCCCAAATTATCACTTCTTTTAAGTTCCATGTTTCCCCGTAAAGTTCTTGAAGTTTTCTATGTAGGTCAAAAGGGAGTGGTCTTATTTCGCCCTTTTTTTTGATAGTGTCTATAATTAGCCAGAACGTTGCGTTTTCATTCGCAAGTTCGTAGCACTGTTGAAAAACTCCTGCCACATCTTGAAGATATTCTTCATAGTTACTAGTGCCAAAACCGATTTGATCTTTCATCCCTTCGTAATCAAGCATGTCAAAGTATGGAGGAGAAGATATAATAAGATCAAGTGAAGGAATGCGGTAACGCTTTACTAAACTTGTCAAGTTTCGAGAGTTTCCAATGTAATATTTTGCCAATCCATTCATATTACTCCTTCGTAATATTGAGGGTAGTATTTATAAAATTGTACGTAAGACTTAATATCGGCTAACGATAGTTCTATCTTTAGGTTAAGCTCTTTAGAAACAAAGATTTTTTCCTTATCACTATTTGAATCATAATTCTTGTCACTTAATTTTGATTCTACATTACTAATTTCATTTTGTAGCATTTGAATCTTTGAATCCAAATAATGTTTCTCTTTATAAGTAATAAGTGGAATGTCAATATCTATAATCTCATCATTTATCCTTATGAACTGATTCTGCAAGATAGGAGTATTTTTAGGTTTGCAAAAAATACCTCCCAAAGTATACATTTTTGCACGATCAGAATATGTGAAACTAAATAGCTTATTAAAAGCTAGTTTCTCATATAACATTCTTTCCTTGAAAATGTTAATACATATGTGTTCAAGAAGTTTGGGGTAAAGAAGTGGCTCAAAAAATATTTCTTTTTTGTATTCGGGTTCAATATACTCACTGAACTGATCATTAAAAGCAATTTTTTCATCTTCGTCAAGTTCACCTTGAGCATCAATAGTAAAAACTAACAGGTCATTTCCCTTACAATGTTGGCTAAGAATCCCGAAATCTTCTAATACAATATCATTAAGTTCCAGATCATAGTCCATCCAAATTATACTATTGCTATTCCATGATCGACTGGATAAATATTTAGTAGAACGTTGATTATGAAATTGAATAAAGTCATAAGGTTTATTAAACTCAAATCTTTTTGGTGTGATTTTGTCATCAATAGAAATAAGTTTTTCTAAGTCCAAAAATTTGTGGAATAAAATGAAATCATAGTAGTAAATTGATCCCATTCCAATGTATTCATGGTCTTGAAGATTGTTAAAACCACTATATCCTTTAAGTTCCTGAAGTATTTCAATGATGATTTTTCTCTCTATCTGTTTCCTTGGCCGAAATAGATAATTGACTTTTTCAAAACTGGGTATTGTTTCTTTTGCAATCGCCATTATTTAATCTCTTTGAGTTTTACGTAATAATCGAATGACTCAATGCCTACCTGTCCATTGGTTGTTGCTTTCATGTGTCGTTTTACTTTTTCAACTAGTTCTTTGGGCTTTTGATAATTAATTATTGTTGTTGTTTTAGCCTTTTTAATTGGAGCAACAAATTCTATATTTTCGTTCCCAAGTTCTTCTAATGAGACTTTTCCTGTTTCTTCACTGTCATCTTTGATACTTTTTTCGAGACTATCACTACGTGATTTCTCATCTTTATATTTTGTCGAAAGATGGTCAATGACAGGTCTAGCTGTTTTAACCATTTCCTTGAGAACATGATTATAAATTTTGCTTTCTTCGTTTAATCCATTTTTGGAAGTATTTAAAGGGAGCATAGAGGGGTCATCAGCTTCTAAAAATACAAATCCTCTAAAATCATTATATATGGGGTGGTAATCTGGCAGCATCCCCTTACCAGCTTCCCAACCAGTAGCTGGCGTAGTGTCATCAACTAAAATTAGGCGATCATTAGTAAATATATTCCAGCCTCTTCTTCCTGAATGTTTTGCTTCAGTTCTTCCATGTTTTGGCTCTATACCACATATTATGTCAATACTCACATCTCCATATTGTTCCTTATATCGAGCTGGCTTGTATCTATCATCAGAGATGAACTCAATATTAAATGGTTCAATTTTTCCCCCATTTAAATAAATGGTTACATATTGTTCAATGATTCTTGTATACACTATATGAATTAATCTTTTTAATCGATCAAGGAATACATTGCTATCAAACTTCAATTTAATTTCTTCATTTAAATCTGTTATACTTATTCTAGTATAATTTTTCTTATTGTTTGGTTTTGATTTAACTGAATTTATTTCAAAATCCCAAACCTTATCCTTTTTCCATTCGTCTACATCAATATAGATCGTATTGGTGTATTTGCCATCATCAGTGATTATTTCAATTTTCTTACCTATTTTAAAGATTGAACGCTTCATTCCAATACCGTATAATCCAATCGATTTTTTTTCTCGCTTCAGTTCATCAACTCCGAATATGAATACGCGTTCTTTGAGTAATTCTTTTTCAATTCCTCCACAGGTATCATAAATCTCAAACTTGTTCTTATTAATAGTTAGCTTAATTTCTTTGCGGTTTGATATTTCATGACGTTTATAGCTGTCAATGGAATTATCCAACAAATCCATAATACAATCTTTTACATCAATATCTTGAGTCAAAATATCTATAAAAAAAGTTTTTGTCGTATATGATTTAGCTACTTCTTTGGCCATAGGTATGTAGTTTTATTTGAGATTTCAAAGATAATGCATTAATTCAATTTTTATCGGTAGGCAAACTGCAAGCTCTTTCAAATTTTGCTTTACCATTAAAAAGGGTGAACACTTCAAAGCAAAATTTGAATGTGCTTGCCTGCGTTGGCAAGAAAAACCTGCCTGCCCGGATTCTTTTGTACTAATGTCTTTTTATAGTCGTCTGTCATTTTTTATTTTTTTTGTCCCCCGCTTATAAAGAGCACTACAGTGTCAAGGGGGCTATTGTTGCTAACCAGAAGAATTAAATATAAAAGATGATGTTTATAAGTTAGTTTATGGGCATCTCTAAAAACTACATATTTTTTAAAACACACCCCTTGCCCCTCTTGATAGAGGGGAATGTATGGTG
>VRUD01000022.1 GCA_019456305.1 Cytophagales bacterium
AAAAAAATGTAGTTGATAATCAAACAATTACAACTTTGCGTCTTTGTGTCTTTGCGGTTAAATTTTTATTTTTTGACTTTTTGGAGTGGACTCAATAGTTGAAAAGTTTAAAAAGTTAACCGTAAATCATGGATATGACATTCTGTCATAATTAGATTATAATATACTAAAAATCAGCTATTTATACTAATTTAGATAAACATTTAGTTTAAATAAAAAGTAAATTGGCTATCATCGGATGACTGGATGATTATGATAGGAGGGGTCGTCCGATGAATAAGCTGGAGAAACTACCTACCCATTCATCGGATGACGCCAAACCTCATCCCAGCCAGTCATCCGATGATGGCTTATTTTATAATCATAAATCTTTAACCATAATTCTTCAATCGTAATTGGCACTTCAGCCCATACATTCGTCATTTGTACTTCGTCATTCGTAATTCAAAAAGCGTATCCTGCCATAAACCCTGCACGGATAGGAATGGTAATACTATTTTCACCAACAAAGTTTTCAAACAATTCATCATAATATTGGTCATCCGTATAGTTTTTGTTGAAGATACTATAGCCGAGCCCTATTCCTAAAAATACATCCATCGTAAAACCTGGTTTTGTATAATCTTTCATAAATCGTTCTCCAAATATTAAAGAGAGTTCATAACGGCTTTCGTTAATAGTTGCTGTTAATGGAGGCGGTATTTCTGAATTGGTAGAATCCATAATATTGAAATTAAGATCAATGGATGTAAATCTAAATTCCCAGGCGGAGTATCTCATAAAAGTGTGCCGGGGTTTATTGTAAAACTTCTGCTTCAGATCAATAGAAATTCCTTTTTTGTATATCTCATTTTCTGATAAATTTTTCAAGTTTCTCAGAAAAGGGTTCCGGTAGAGTGTGAATTTAATTTCATACCCCAAACGCCCCTGAATATAATATTCAAACGAAAACGGGATATGGCCTGTAAGCGTAGATGCAAGCCGGAATTTATCAATAACAGAGACAGCAGGGGCAAACGGATTGGTACTTAGAATTACGGTGCTGTATTCATTGGACCTGGCAACAAAATAATTCATCCATTTATGTTTATTGCGAGCCGGTGATGGGTTATAGGTGGGAGGCGAAGCAATCCCTTCATTTGTAGCACTGTCTCCTTTATCAGGAGATTGCTTCGCTCCATCCCCCAAATTCTTCTCCTGGCTCGCAATGCCACGTCTTTTTTCTTTGTAGTAATATGTTTTATAATATCCTGCAAGGCCACCCTCATCAAGGTATAATTTCCATAATCCAACTCTTTTTCCATTTTGCAGGAAACCCTCCATTTTAATATTACCATTCTGATAGAAACCGGTATAAGGCCCCTTACTTTCTTTATATAAACATTTACCTTCCAAAGCGCCAGTTTCATAATAATATTTCCAGATGCTGTCGTTTTCCCCGTTTTTTACAAATCCTTCTATTTTCAACTTTCCACTCTCATAATATTCGTTATATTGACCAGTCCCCTCTCTAAAAGTACCGCTGGCTTTAAACCCTCCGTTATTATAAAACAATTTCCAGTCACCATCTTTTTGCTCGTTTCTATGATTTCCTTCAGCGCTTAAATTTCCGTTATCATAATAATATTTCCACGCTCCCTTTTTTATTCCTTCCGAATAGTTGCCTTCACTTGCCAATGCACCATTTGAGTGATAGAATTTCCAGTATCCATGCTTTAACCCTTCTTTTTCGACTCCTTCTGCACGGATCGGGCCATTTTCATAATAGTATTTCCATAAGCTATCGCTTTTACCATTTACTATCAGCCCTTCCATCTTAATTTGACCTGACAAATAATACTCTTTATATATTCCCTTCCCTTCTACAAATAATGCCTGAGCCATCAGGGTTCCATCTTCATAATAATAATCCCAATGGCCATGCTTTTTACCATTCAAGAAATTGCCGTTTTTCTTCAAATCTCCATTTTCATAATAAAATTTCCATTCACGTTCACGGATACCATTGTCAAAGGTACCTTGCATTGACAACTTGCCATTTTCATAATAGTATTTCCAAACCCCTTGGTTTTTATCTTTCAAAATTTCTCCCTGCATCTTTAATCTTCCGCTTTCATAGTAATATTTCCATAAATCTATAGCAAAGCCATTGCTATAGTTTCCTTTAGATTTTATATTCTGATTTTGGTGATATGAAGTGTAAAGCCCGTCTAACAGGATGTTTGATAGGTGGTTTAAGACATGGTATTCTTCTTTTCTTAATTTTTTTTCATCATCATACCAGATTTCAATTTTTACTGATTGAGAATAACTATATGAACAAATAGATAAGAGAATTAATATAGAAAGCAATAGAAATGCATAGGTTGCTATGGTTTGATGGTTACTTGGCTGCATGGTTTCATGGATTCTTACCGACTCTGCTTACTGCCTGCTAAAGACTGCTACTGCTAATTGTCATCTTTCCCCAGCTTTTCAGCTCTTCCTCTGTCCACAAGTCTGGAAAAAAAACAATTTTTTGAAAACGGGGCGGCAGGTATTTTTGCCAGTTTGTTCCGCCAGTAGCTGCGATGACATCTGGTTTTTGGTCCAAATACCTGACAGCAGATTTATAATGAACCAAAGACCAATTGATATTTGCATTCATATCTAATTGACGCAATGCTTTAATTAAATCTTTGTTCTTTTGGTCCTTCTTAGGTAAAGTTTTATACTTAGCCCATAAATTTATATTTTTATATTCTTTTGCCAGCTTTATAAGCCGGTTGGAATATTTTTTTTCGAAATTCAACAAGGTTAAGGTTTTCTTACCACTGGCCAGCTCGGAGGAGCCCTTCTTCCAATATCTGTGGATGAACAATTCTTCAATAGAAATAGCTGATCTTGTTTCAAATTTTTCCCTGACTTTTGGATCAACCAACCTGATAAGGTCTGTTGAACAAATCTCGATCATTCTGTATTGAGCTGACTGAAAACCGCTCGCAGGTAATAATGCCATTCTGAATTTTAAAAATTGATCTTTTTCCATTCCGTTGATCATAATTTCAAATGACCGTGTTAAGTTTTCAAAATATTTATTGATACGGTTGACTCTTTCAATGAAAAAATCAACAGGCAGTTTATTGCCCCAACCCTCATCCTGTCCGGAGGATTTAACATTTTTTTTGTTATGTGCGATTTGATCAATTTCATGAAGTATGAGCTTAAAGTATAGTTCGGTGATCTGGTGATATATGATAAAAACTATTTCATCAGGAAAATCCGTCTGAGGATTTTGCAGGGTTAGCAAAGTATCAAGATGAATATATTCCCAGTATTTCAGAAAATTGGAATAAAGCAGACCGTCCAGGTAGGAGGTCATATCCTGCCCCATTACCTCATATTTTTGAGCTAATTTTTTTAGCAGCTCTTTATTTTTGTTGTCGGATTTAGATTTATTTCTATTTTTCATTTTTCTTTTGCCACTAAGTACCAAGGCACATATGAATCACAAAGATAATTTTAACCACAGATTACATAGATTTTTTTAAAAAAACTTTGTGTCTTCGCGTCTTTGTGGCAAGGTTTTTTTAAATCAATTTACGAAGTTATGTTAATTTACGTAAATTTGGGGATTAATCTGAAAATTAACAAAAAATGAACTAAGTTTTTAACTTCTAAAAGATAAATATCTCAAGAAAACCTGAGAATTGTAAATAAAGAATACTATGCCAATAGATAAATTCAAAGCCCCGGACTTTTATCAATTAGACGACCTGCTAACCGAAGAGCAGAAGCTCATCAGAAGCGCTATCAGGGAGTTTGTAAATAAAGAGATCTCTCCGATCATAGAAGATTGTTGCCAGAAAGCGGAGTTTCCCGTACAAATTGTAAAGAAATTTGGCAAGATCGGGGCTTTTGGCCCCACGATACCGGCTAAATATGGAGGCGGAGGATTAGATCATATCTCCTATGGATTGATCATGCAGGAATTAGAACGGGGGGATTCGGGTATGCGCTCTACTGCCTCTGTGCAGGGTTCTCTTGTAATGTTCCCTATTTTTACTTTTGGTGATGAAGAACAGAAAAAGAAGTATCTGCCTAAACTTGCATCCGGGGATCTGTTCGGTTGTTTCGGATTGACAGAGCCTGATCATGGTTCTGACCCTGCAGGGATGGTTACCAATTTCAAAGACAAGGGAGATCACTATTTACTGAACGGAGCAAAAATGTGGATATCTAATTCGCCTTATGCTGATATTGCCATTGTATGGGCTAAAAATGAAGAAGGAAGGATCAAAGGGCTGATCGTTGAGAAAGGAATAGAAGGCTATTCTGCACCTGTGACACATAACAAATGGTCATTAAGGGCAAGCTCTACGGGTGAACTGGTGTTTGACAATGTAAAGGTGCCAAAGGAAAATTTATTGCCCAATGCTGATGGTTTGGCCGCCCCACTCAAATGTCTTGACTCGGCAAGATACGGCATTGCCTGGGGAGTAGTTGGAGCAGCTATGGATTGCTATGATACGGCCAGGAGATATTCGCTGGAAAGAATTCAATTTGACCGGCCTATTGCGTCTTTTCAACTCATACAAAAAAAGCTTGCTGACATGCTTACTGAGATCACCAAAGCCCAATTGTTAGCATGGCGATTAGGTGTTTTAAAAAATGAGGGTAAAGCAACCTCCGTACAGGTTTCTATGGCTAAGCGTAACAATGTAGAGATAGCGTTAAATATTGCAAGAGAAGCAAGGCAAATACTCGGGGGTATGGGCATTACGGGAGAATTCCCTATCATGAGGCATATAATGAACTTAGAAACGGTGATCACTTACGAGGGAACCCATGAGATCCATACGCTTATTTTGGGGAATGAAATTACAGGGATCCAGGCGTTTAAATAAAAAGTTGGCAATTGGCAGTTGGCAGTTGGCAATTAGCAAGGAATATTAGTAATAAGTCCATAGTCATTGGTTATTTGCCCTCCCCTACCCCTATAGCTACCCGTGTCATTAGTCTTTAGGTCATTCGTCATAGTCATAGTCATTCGTCACTCGTCATTTGCCCTGTAGAAGTAGCTGTTTTATTATATATTGTCCCAAATACGGGACCATATACCCTGTTATCGGCAAGTGAACTTTTTGGGTACAATAAAGAATTTGGGTTTTTTATTTGAAAAAGTTTATCTAATTTTGACACTAAACAAATTTGAAAAAGTTTGTAGAATTTTATTGTCTTTGTGTAGAAGGAAAAAGACGTATAAGGCAAACCCGTACACTATTTGCTTGCAAAGCGTTGGTACAAATACTAAAAAAATAAGAAAACTTAAAAATTATAATCATGGACGAATTAATAAAAAAGACAATCAATAAAGTACAGAAAAACAGAGACCTTTACGAAAAAGGAAAAGCGGAATTTGCTGTTAGAGACCATCTTATAAACCCGATACTAAAACAGTTAGGGTGGGACACATCCGACCCTGATTTTGTAATTCCTAATTATCGGACGGGAGAGAATGACGAACCTGACTATACATTATTAAAAGATGGACAAGTTGTAACATATATTGAAGCAAAAAAACTTACTCCAAATTTAATTGAACACATTGGACAATTAGCAAGATATTGTACAAATCAGGGAATTGAATACGGAATATTAACCGATGGTATTAGGTGGATACTTTTAAAATCATTTGAAAAGGGAAAAACTATACATGAAAGAATAATCTGGAAAATAGATTTAGAAGATTACAAAAAAGAAGATATAATAGCAAAATTAAACACTATATCTTATCAAAACTTTGACGACCTAAAAGAGCTCACAAGGAAATTAGAAGTAAAAGATGACATTTGGGAAAGTATCATAAATAACCCATTAGCAATAGAAAATACAATAATTGAAATTATGCAAAAAGAAATGCATAAAACGGATTGTGAATTTGAACATTCAGAAATTAAAGAATATGTTTCACGAAAATTAAAAGGAATTAACAAATTATTTGATGTCTCGACAGAAATTGACAAAGAAGAAGACACAACTTTTTTATTAAAAACAGAATCTTCAAGTCAGAAAAAGAAAGCATGGTCATTTGAAACGTGTATCAAACGCCTCAATAACCAAAACACCCTAATATATAAACTTTATCATTACATCAAGGACAAGAAAACAGTATCAAGAGAACGACTTGAAAAATTTATTACAACTGAATGCCGAAAATCAAATGGAGAATTTTATTCATTATCAGGAACTGTCAACAGAAGTATAGAATCTTTGGAACATTATAAATACATCATAAGAGAAGATTGGATAAGTGGAAAATGGAATCAAATACGGATATTAAAATAACAATATTTAAACAAATTAAAATAGACGAGCCGGAACAAATTAATACTCGGTGGAAAGAAAAAAGTTCACCTGCCCATAACAGCGCATATATTTCATTGCGGTTGACGAGAATATTCATACCTTAGCACTATCAATAATCGTTAGGTTTCGGAGACGGAGACGTAGTTCTTGAACCGCAACGAAACATATGCGCGTCCCGTTATCTGCTTGTGGCGGGCTGAGCTGATCATTTTCATCAAATTTATTTTTACCTTTGATTTTTGGAAATTTTTTGTATTTTTGGAACGATCAAAAATTTAATATACAGTAATGTATATATTACAACAAAAAAGATGTAACTTGCGGGCTGTTATTTTTTATTTGAAATTTCATTATTTTATAGAGACAAGTCTCTACAAAAAACCAACTTAATTAACTGTGGATTTAAAAGACTACGAAACCGTATTTATTTTATCCCCTGTTCTATCTGAAAATCAGTTGAAAGACGCCATTGGTAAATACAAAAAAACTATCAAAGACAATGGCGCTGACATTATTCATGAAGAAAACTGGGGGATGAAAAAGCTTGCTTATCCGATACAACATAAATCAACCGGCTTTTATCAGCTTTTTCAGTATAAAGCGCCTTCTAAAATCGTATCTACCCTGGCTATTGAATTCAGGCGGGATGATAAAATATTGAGATTCCAGACTGTTTCACTCGATAAATACGCATTGGAATTCAACGAAAAAAGAAAAAAAGGATTGTTAAAATCTCAAAAAGAAGCCGCTGCAAATAAAGAACCTGACAAAACCCCGAAGGAAACGGGACAGGTAAAGCCGGAGGGGAAAAAAACCCCGGTACCCACGAAAGAGGTAAAAGAAACCGTTAAAAAACCCGAAACTATAAATTCTAATTAAACTATAAAAAAAGGAAATAATTACTATGGCTTTAATGAACGAACCCATTCATCAAAATGAAAAAAGGAAAAAGTATTGCCGTTTTAAGAAGTATCGTATCAGGTATATTGATTATAAAGACCCGGGATTCCTTTTAAGATTTATTAATGAACAGGGAAAAATTCTTCCCAGAAGGTTGACTGGTACAAGCGTCAAATACCAAAGAAAGCTGGCTGTTGCTATTAAAAGAGCCAGGCATCTTTCACTGCTGCCTTATCTGGCTGATGAGCTTAAATAATAAATACCTAAGCTGGCGTAGCCAGAACCAAACAAGTTATTAATCAACAGTCATCAGTCGGCAGTCAGCAACATTGGCGACTGTGGACTGCCGACTGTGGACTTGTTTCAGAATGTATAAAAATATTTTGCCAAAAAGTGTCAAGATTTAAGAATTTAGTTACTAATTTTGTCATTGGTTGGGTGGTTGGTTGGTCATAGTTAATTAGTTTTTAGTTTTGGTTTTATTATGGAAGTAATACTAAAAGAAGATATAAAAAGTCTTGGCTACAAAAACGATCTTGTAAAGGTTAAGGGTGGCTATGGCAGGAATTATTTGATTCCAAATGGTCTGGCAATTATTGCACATGAATCAAATAAAAAAGTACGTGCCGAGAATATAAAACAAGCCGCACATATTGCTGAAAAGATCAAAGATGAAGCTGATGCTTTGGCGAAAGGTATTGGCGAAATTATTCTGGAAATTCCTGCCAAGGTTAGTGAAAGCGGAAAGATTTTTGGCGCAATTACTACTTTACAAATATCAGACGCACTTAAAGCCCGGGGATTTAATATAGACAGAAAAAAGATCATCTTTGAGGCAAAAATAAAAGAATTAGGTGTTTACACTGCCGTTTTAGACATACACAAAGAGGTGCAGCATGAGGTGAAATTCAAAGTAATAGCGGATTAAACAATACGAATAGTATATTAGCATTATACGTAACTCATGAAATCACCTATCTACGTTTTAGTATTCATTCTCACCTTTTTCACAAATTGTAATTCACAAAACCAAAATGAAAAACAGGACAATATGCACCAGGATCGTAAACCCAACAAATTAATTGATCAAACCAGCCCCTACCTGCTTCAACACGCATATAATCCCGTAAACTGGTACCCGTGGGGCAAAGAAGCGCTCAATAAAGCAAAACAGGAAGATAAGCCCATCATCGTCAGTATTGGGTATTCTGCATGCCATTGGTGCCACGTGATGGAGCGGGAGTCGTTTGAAAATGAAGAGATCGCGCAAATCATGAATGAGCATTTTGTATGCATCAAGGTTGACAGGGAAGAAAGGCCTGATGTGGATCAAATATATATGGATGCGGTTCATTCGATGGGTCAACGTGGAGGCTGGCCGCTTAATGTATTCCTCACCTCAGACGCGTTACCTTTTTATGGAGGCACTTATTTCCCTCCTCAAAATTGGTCTAAAGTGTTGCTCAACATTGCTCAAATGTATGACAAGAACAGGGATAAATTAGTTTCCTCAGCAAAGCAAATAACAGAGGCGCTTAATTCAAGCGATATAGAGAAATATAACTTAATTTATTCAGATAGTGATTATGCAAAAGAAGAGTTAATATCTTTTTATTCCATTTTTGAAAAAGGTTATGATAAAAAAAATGGCGGATTTAAAGGCGCTCCCAAATTCCCCATGCCAAACATTTACCTGTTTTTATTAAGATATTACCAGATAATAAAGCTTCAACCTGTATTGGAACATGTCAAATTCACATTAGATAAAATGGCGCTTGGTGGCATCTATGACCAGGTAGGCGGTGGATTTGCAAGATACTCGACCGATGAGGTATGGTTTGCACCTCATTTTGAAAAAATGCTTTATGATAATGCCCAGTTAGTCAGCTTATATGCCGAAGTTTATAATATTACCAAAACCGATCTTTATAAAAATGTGATATATGAAACGCTGGAATTTATTGAAAGGGAAATGCTTGATAAAGAAGGCGGGTTTTATTCCGCTCTTGACGCTGACAGCGAAGGTGAAGAAGGGAAATATTATGTATGGTCTCAAAGTGAAATAGAGGAGCTGTTAAAACAGGACGCAACACTTTTTATAGAATACTACAATGTTGACCCAAAAGGTAACTGGGAACATGATAAGAATATATTGTTCATCAAAGAGGCTGACACTGTTTTTGCCAAAAAGCACGACATAAAACTGGCTGAACTTCAGAAAAAAGTTTCCGACTGGAAAAAGACACTTTTAAATCAAAGGATTAAACGTATCCCGCCCGGGCTGGATGACAAGATACTCACCTCCTGGAATGGACTGATGCTCAAAGGGTACATTGATGCATACAGGAGCTTTGATGACGAAAAATTCCTTACAATTGCCCTGAAAAATGCTGAATTCCTGAAAAACAAAATGAGCAAGGGAAATAAATTATTCCACAGCTACAAAAATGGAAAAGCTACCATAGACGGCTACCTTGAGGATTATGCTTTTGTAATTGACGCCTATATTGCACTCTACCAGGCCACTTTTGATGAAACCTGGCTAAAAGAAGCTAAAGATCTTGCTGACTATGTAATAGCGCATTTTTATGATGAAAAAGAAGGATTTTTCTTTTTTACCGCAGACAATTCAGAAAAGCTTATTGCCCGGAAAAAGGAGCTTTTTGACAATGTAATTCCTGCCTCAAATTCACAAATGGCCATCAACCTTTATTTCCTGGGGTTGCTCTATGATAATAAACGGTATAGTGAGGTATCTCAAAAAATGTTGGCTAAGATGAAAAAACTAATCACAACCCAGCCTCGTTTTTTATCAAACTGGGCGTGTCTTTATACCTACCAATTATCTCCCACTGCTGAAATCGTTATAATAGGGAAAGATTATATAGATTTCAGAAAGAAATTTGACGATCACTATTTCCCCAATATGCTGCTCATGGGCGCCAAATCAAAAAGCAACCTGCCTCTTTTTGAAAACAGAACAACCGTTGATGGTAAAACTACTATTTATGTCTGCTATGATAAAACCTGTAAGCTGCCGGTGACTAATGTGGAGGAGGCTATTAAGCAGTTGAACAGTGGGCAGTAATTAATGTAGCTCAACATGTAGCTCAACATTTATGTTGAGTAGCCCGCACCAAATAGCAGGCAGTTTGTAAACAGAAAATCAAGGAATAGGGGAATAGGGGAATAAAGGAAAGTTCGTTTACTCAAATGTTGTGCCCAATTTTACGAGGGGACTGTGCCAAATGAACAGATAATCATTTAATACAAACCATTAAAACCATACAATTATGCCAATAGACGATAGTATTCAAAACAGGACATTTGAAGACCTGTTTCAAGGAAATATCAGATATGAAGTTCCGTTCTTTCAGAGAGCTTATTCCTGGGAAAGGGCACAGTGGAAACAACTTTTTGAGGACATTTGGGATCAAATTATTATTGATGTTATTGATAGGATTAAAGAGGTAAATGGAGACCAAAAAATAACGACAAAAGTATTAGGAGAACATCTGCTTGAACACGAACACTATTTTGGTGCTATTGTTGTCCTTGAAAAAAGAACATCAGAACCATCCTTTCAATGTTTTACTATCATAGACGGACAACAACGAATAACAACTGTGTATTTGCTTTTGGGTGTTATTTCTAAAATTCTGAAATCGCAGCCCAACTTAACTGAACATACAAGGAATTACATTGAAATTCTTGAAAAATTTCTCAAAAACAGTATTGATACAAAGGGGGACGATTACAGAAAATTAAAAGTATTCAGCAATAAAGGAGACCGTCTACCAACCTATCTTAAAATATTTGGGAATAACCCGATAAGTGTATCATTACCTATTGACCAGCAATTGTATATTCCAAGAGATAATCAGATAGAAAGATTTTGGGAGTATACCTACAAAAAATTTAAAAATGAAAGTGTAGGAACGCTCTATGCTATCTCTCAAGCAGTGTTAAAGAGTTTAAAAATTGTTTGGATACCCCTTGATGAAAAAAAGGATAATCCACAAGCAATTTTTGAAGGACTTAATGATAAAGGAATGGTTTTATCCGCAGTAGAACTGCTGTGCAGTTACTTATTTAAACCATTGATTAACGAAATAACAAGACAACACGAAGTGATTCATAATGAAAAATGGCTAACGAGTATTAAGAAATTGGGTGGAGAGAAAGAGTTTGAATTTTACATAAGAAATTTATTTTCCATAGATAAGCCCAAAAAAATTGGAATAGGAAGAAAACTATACTCACATTTCAAAAACACCAATAAAAACATAAATGAAGAAACAGCATACAGCACTATAGAGGAAATCGCTGTAAATGTTGATACATTTAATCATATTTATAATCCGCAAGAATACCCTCATCAAAACCAACAAATAAGAGAATTACTTATTAAGATTAAGCAGACAGGGATGGATTCATCCATCCCTTTTACTCTTTCTTTATTGATAGCAAACAGAAAAAGGAAAATTTCCGAAAACGATACAGAGACAATTTTAAAATCCTTACTTGTCCTACTTGTAAGGAGAAAAATATGCGGTGTATCAGTTACAAAATATGATGTTTTCTTTCCAACACTTTTGGCAAAAATTATCAATGAACGAGACAAAGCAAAAGCGTTTAAAGACCAAGTTATAAAAGCAGACCTTCATATTTCAGACCAAGATTTTGAAGATGCTTTTATTAACAGAGCACTTTACAATCAAAGAGAGTTAGAATTCACACGCTTAATACTTCGAGAAATTGACAAAACTCTACAATCACACGGACAACTTCCAGATTATTCAACAATAAATACCATTGAGCATATAATGCCACAGACACTTGATGACGAATGGATAGAATATTTAGACCAAGAAGCCACGGACATAAATTTAGAAAGGTATAAAAACTCTATTGGGAATCTTTGTTTAATCAGTGGACCTGCAAACAGTTCACTTGGACAAGACCCATTTGAAAAGAAAAAAAATAGTTACACGGATGTCAGCGGCTTGACAAGAGATATAAAAACGAGGACAGGTAAGTGGGACATAGAAGCTATAAATAAACGCTCAAAAGATTTAGCAGACAAAGGACTGACTATATGGGCTTGAAATTGAAAAACTGGGTACAACATTGGGTATAGGTAATGGCAGTTGGGTAAAAGCACAGGCAATTCCAGTTGCAGTAAATCAGATTCAGAATTTGTTTACTGGCGATACAACACCGCAAAAAATTACACCCGAACAAAAGAAGTTGGAAGATAAATTCAGGAGTGAAAATTTTGATTTAATAAACTGGTTCATTATTTCTAACAAATAAATTTATATTGATGAAACGAGATGCTGTAAAAATATTTGAAGACAAAAAAGTAAGAACTCTCTGGGATGGAGAACAGGAGAAATGGTATTTGTCAATTATTGATGTAATTGCAATACTCACTGGCAGCCCAAGACCAAGGAAATACTGGAACGCTTTAAAAACAAAACTTAAAGCAGAGGGAAGTGAGTTGTCCCATAATTTGGGACAACTGAAAATGCGGTCGGATGATGGCAAATTTTACCTGACCGATGTTGCTGATACCAAACAACTTTTTCGCCTCATACAATCTATCCCATCTCCCAAAGCCGAACCATTTAAACTTTGGCTGGCACAGATAGCCGCAGAAAGATTAGACGAAATGCAAGACCCTGAACTGACTATTGACAGGGCTTTAGAACAATATCTGCAATTGGGCTATTCAGAAAATTGGATTAACCAACGGCTGAAAAGTATTGAGATACGAAAAGAACTGACAGATGAGTGGAAAAAAAGAGGATTAAAAGAAGGCGTTCAATTTGCAACCCTTACCGATATTATTACCCAAGTATGGGCTGATAAAACCACCAAAGAATACAAAGTATTGAAAGGTTTGAAAAAAGAAAACCTGAGGGATAATATGACCAACACCGAATTGATTTTGAATATGCTTGCCGAAGCATCTACCAAAGATATTTCGCAAGCGGTTAACCCCGAAACTTTTGAACAAAGCAAGAAAGTGGCAAAACAAGGTGGCAATGTAGCCAAAGTAGCAAGGCGGGAATTGGAAGCACGAACAAGTAAAAAAGTAGTTACAGCATTAAATGCAAAATCTGCATTGCAATTGAAAAAAGGTAAGGACAAAACAAAAAAATAAAAAATGAATCTCTCACCATTCAACCGCATCAGTCAGAAAATGCCTGTGGCCTTGTTGGCAAACGATGCCATCGCTTTGAGCGATGGCATCGTTAAGCAAAAAGGTAAAGTTAGCGTAAAAACTCATTCCAGGGATATTTCAAAAGGTCGATAACTTTACTAAACCTCGAAGGTTTAGTAAAGTTAATCCAATTAGTAAACAATTATCTTCTCCGTCCTTGTACCAAAAGAGCTGCTTACATTTATAAAATACACTCCCTTGTCGTGATTGGAAAAGTCAACTTGCTTTTGAAAATTACCTGACATATTATTAAACTCTTGTGTATAGATGAGCTTACCGATAATATTTCTGACTTCAAGCAGGTAATTTCCATTTGTAGAGACGTTTGTAGAAAATTGAATAATAAATTGACTGTTATTAGGATTTGGGTAAATACTGAATGGTATTCCCATATCATTTGCGGATATTCCCGTAGTCCAGGGTATGTTCACTGTTAAAGAAGCGGTGCAACCATTAGCATCTGTAACGGTTACAGTATAATTACCAATAGGAAGACTATCTGCCTTTGCGGAGGTTTGCGCTAAGGGATCATTCCATGAAAATGAATAAGCTCCGGTACCTCCGGCAACAACGGCAATAGCAACGCCATCGCTCACTGCAGGGCCGCTTGCAGGCGTTACAAATACAGTATCAACATTAAGGGGGGAAACAGGTTCTGTGATCGTTATATTAGTAATTGAATCAACACAACCATTGGCGTCAGTCACTGTAGCCGTATAAGTTCCTGCAAACAATCCTGTTGCCGTTGAATCAGTTTGCACAGGCGTTGTATTCCACGACCAGGTATAAGGGAACGTACCGCCAGTTGTAGAGACAGTCGCAGCGCCATCATTACCACCATTACACAAGACATTGGTGGAAGCCATTGAAAGGGTAAGCGGTAAAGCAGGTTCTGTAATTGCAATATTAACAATTGAATCACTGCAACCATTGGTATCAATCACTGTAACCGTATAAGTTCCTGCAGACAATCCTGTTGCTGTTGAATCGGTTTGCGCTGGTGTTGTATTCCAGGAATAGGTATAAGGCGGGGTACTGCCTGTTGCAGAGACAGTTGCATCACCATCGTTGCCGTTTTTGCATGAAACATTTGTAACGGTATTTGAGAGTAAAAGTTCAGAGGGCTGAGTTACAACCACACTTGCAGAATCCACACAAAAGTTAGTATCTGTGACAAGTACTGTATAAGTTCCGGCAGATAAGCCGGTGGCTGTAGGAGTTATTTGAGGAGGCGTAGTATTCCATAAATAAGTGTAACCGGGAGTACCACCACCGGCAGTTACACTTACCGAACCGTTAGTATCATTAAAACAAGACACATTTGCAGCGCTTGAATTGAGCGTAATTGAATTGGGTTGTGTTATATCTACCGTGATGAAAGATATACATACACCACCGGAATCTGTAACGCTAACTGTATAACTACCCACAGCCAATCCGGTTACAATAGAATCAGTTTGAACAGGGAATGTGTTCCATAAATAAGAATAGGGAGGTGTTGCGCCTGAAGGAGTCACAGTAGCTGATCCATTGCTGTCACCGAAACAAGAGACCATTGCAGTGTCTGTTATGCTTAAAACAGCGCCTCCTGCACTATTGACAACAGCGTTGCCTGAATCAACACATCCGTAAGCATCAGTAACGACAACAGTGTAAACACCGGACCCCAAGCTATCTGCTATTGAGTCAGTCTGCAGCAATGGATCATCCCACTGCCAGGTAAAAGGCGCCTGTCCGGCTGTAATAATTGCATCTGCAGAGCCGTCACCACTCCCGCAAGTTGTTTCATTTGTAATAATTATTGTTGTTATTGACAAACCGGTTGTAAAATTGTTTACAGCAATAGTATCATAGGTAGTACAACCAATTGAATCAGTAACCATAACAGAATAGTTTCCTACGATCAGGTTGGATATACTATTGGTAGTGTCTCCTCCGGGAGTCCATAAATAAGTGTATGGGGATGTACCACCTGCCGCTGAAACGCCAGCCATTCCGACACCCATATCACAGGTATCCTGCGCTGTACTCATTGTCAATGCCAAAGCTGCCGGTTCATTGACATTTACAGCTATGGTATCAGTGCATCCGGTAGAATCAGTTACAATTACTGTATAAATTCCTGCTGATATTCCGCTGATGTCCTGGGTTATTGCACTCCCCGGAGACCAGTTGTAACTATAAGGTGGTGTCCCTCCGGAAACTGTGATGTATGCAGCGCCATCTGTCCCGCCATTGCAGCTTACTTCAGTCGTTGAATCCAAAGTATTTACAATAGCAGTGGGTTGGCCAATAGTAACGGTTGCAAAAACAGAATCTCCGGCTGCATCGGTTACTTTCACGGTATAGGTGCCTGCACAAAGTCCGGTTGCCGTATCATTCGTTTGGTTAGCCGAATCGTTCCATAAATAAGTAAAAGGTTGTGTACCGTTGGCTGCGGAAACAGCAGCCCAGCCGTCACAACTGCCAAAACAGGCAGCATCCACCGAGTCTGCTATGGCAGATGAAACCAGGCAGGCAGTAAGCTCACAATACCGTGCCATAAATTCCTCCAGGTACATGTTGGCAACGACCTCATCATGAATAAAAAGTGTGTTCTCATCATTTTTTGTTTCTGCTGAAGTTGACCAGTTATGCGAGCCGGTGATAAGAGTAGGGTCTGAAGCTGAATTGGTAGCGTCAATTACAGCGTATTTGTGATGCAGCATAAAGGGGACTGACATATGAGACAGTAGATTTACGCCATTGGTCGTGAGATAAGTATACTCAGAACCCAGGTCGTTTTGATTTTCCATGATGCCTTTTACATTCACACCCCCATTATGAGCATTTAAAACTGCCGTACCCAGGTCATTTCTTGTAAATGATAACAAGGCAAACTCCAAATCGTTGTTTGATGATGAAATTGCATTTAGAATATTGCTGGTGGTATTGTCACTTGGTGAAAAATATAATTCTACCAGTCTTCCGCCAATAATGAATTCATGAGGTGTATTATTAGTTTTGTCAGGCCCGAACTTAGCATTTCCCGAATTTGGGGTAGCTGATGTATCGCCCCACATCTCTTCAAACTCCAGTGTATATGCTTTTGCCAGGGCTTGATCCTGTATGACGATCAAATTGTTATAGTCGTCAAAAAGGTTGTTAGGCGTCCAGTTAACAGACCCGCCTAATACCCATGAATTGTTAACATCATTGGCGTCAATGACCACAAACTTATGGTGCATAATGCCAGCGGTATTCCCTTTCAGTACCTGAATACCCGCATCTAAGCTGCTTAAAGCAAGGTTAAATGTAGTTAAATCAGTAACGTAACGCACTGTTACGCCCCTGTTAAGATAAGCATCATTTATTGCGCTGACGATATTGAGATTATTGTTATTATACATGCAAATATCAAGCGTACTTTGGGCTTTATCTATGTAGGCAATGATCGTATCAGGAAAATTAATTGATCCAAACGCATCTGTAACCGGTGAAGCGGTATTATCAACAGATTTATTGAAGTAAACTTTAATTTCACCGCTTGAATTGGATGCAGTTGAATAGAGGTTAATACCTGAAAATCCAGTATCCGGTGCTGCTACTGTATATGCCTGAACATAATAGAATGTTGCAGGGCTCAAACCGGTTAAAGGTAAAATATGTGCTGTGGTATTCC
Organism: Cytophagales bacterium; assembly: GCA_019456305.1. NCBI lineage: Bacteria > Pseudomonadati > Bacteroidota > Cytophagia > Cytophagales > Cytophagales bacterium. Next base: position 17,139 of record VRUD01000022.1, read on the forward strand.
CACCAGGGTTAATATCTCCCAGTTCTAATGCATAGGTTAATCCATAACGAATATTTGTACTACCGGCAATGTTAGTATTCCAATTCAAATCAAATCCTGTAGAGGTAATATTTGTTTGTGTTACGCAAGAGCTAAAATTGACAGGGGAGGAAGATCCGAGGTCGCTTAAATCTCTTGGAAGAACCTGGTAACCGCCAGTAGTGAAGGTGAATTGTGATGATATGCCAACCATTGTAATTGCTCCAACCGGGATCAAGGCGCCTACAAACGGTGAACCGGTCCTTACATAAATATCTCCCTGTTCTCCATTACTTACAAATGAATATTGGTTATTGCCGGCAAAATTTGTACATCCCGCACTAAAGACCACGTTGTTGATCTGTATTAATTCACTTTCAGTTGCCTCTCCTACTTGAATGGGAGTTACTAACTGTGGTGTTGGCAGTGTGTTGCCGGTAGAGATTGTAGTAAGAGCGGTAATGGGGTCAATTTCCAATAAACCGTTATAATCTTTTAATGTTCCCGTAACTGTAATGCTGTCTCCCCTATTTGGAGTAAAAGGGACAGAACCCGCTCCCGGATAGCAGGCAACACCTGCGGTGGCGTCTTCCAAATAACGGATAATTCCGAGTTCTGTCCCATTAGTAACTATACCGGTTACCGTAACGGTGGATCCTAATCCAAAAGTTCTCGCATCAGCGATGTCTGTTTGCCCCGCACATAAATTTACTGTAAGTAATAAAGTCAGGACGCTTATCAGTCGCCTTGATCTCCGCCCAAACCAATTGTTGTGCGGGGTTTGCGCCTTTGCTGTATATAACAGCAGGCACGTAAGGGCGATAAATTGTGTGATCTTTTTCATGGTTGTGGTGATTTAGGTTAGTTTTAGTATCCACTTAACTCAAGATACAAGAATCGAAACCACTAATTAGTGTCTGTCTATAAAGTGCTTATTTCTCGCAAAGTCGCAAAGCTCGCAAAGAAAAACTTGGCGTTCTTGGCGTCTTTGCGAGAAAACAACATTGGGCAAATAGAAAATACTCTGACTTTAAAGACAGACACTAATTACACGAATTTCACTAATTAATTCGTGTAATTGGTTGAGATATTAAATGCAAATATACTAAATTTATCTGAATGATCATAAATTAGTTTAAAATGGTTGCGTAGCAGCTTCTTCTAAAAAGGCTTCTATTTCCTTATCAGCTACTTTGGTTTTTAAAAATTCTATTGGTTCGCTTCGGTCAATGTGTTTGAAATAGCCTAATTGTTCACGAAATAGTTTTTCATTAAAAAGGTTTTTAAATATTTGTTTCGTTCTTGAAGAAATTTCAAAAAAACTATAATGGTCTTTTATAATAAAATATATATCAACATAATCCCTCCATTTTGCTCTGTAACTAAGAACAAATGCCTTCATAGCCGCGAGATCCAATATATTGGGCATATTGATAATGTCATTAAATTTTACTTTTGCTTCAATCTTGTGAGGAAAATTAAAGAATGTGATCTTAACTTTATTAACTTTGATCGTAAATTCTCCTTCTTCTGAATAAACTATTTCATCAATTGTATAATTATTCTTATGGATCTTTTGTTTTACATTGCTAATTCTGAATTCTTTATCTCTGAACAGGTCAAAATCAACCGATCTTCTGTGGCCTATCTGTAATGCTATTGCTGTGCCGCCTACCAGGTAGAATTGGTTTGAGAAAGATTTGATCAAAGGTAATAGTTCAACCTGCTCTTTTGTGAGGATCTCTTCGTGCATGTCTTTTGAAATACAAATTAAAGAAATTGATCGTTCGTTTGTGGTAATTCAAGCGTTTATGTGATGTTTGTTCATAAAATATCTCAGCCGCTTTATCAATCCCAACCAGCTCAAAAAGTTTCTTCACGCTTTTTTCATCGCCATAGTTCAGGATAGTCTCAACTAATAAGCCGAGACTTATTTCATGCAGTCTTTTCGGGTCTGCCGACCAGAAGATGGTTTTGTTTTCTTTGATGAAGTTTATTATTTTGGGGGAATGGGGCATAATATAAATTATTGATAACGTAAAGTATAAAAAACGTAAGGCATTAGAAATACTAATCTGTCAACCAAACAGTAACCTGAAATATAAACACAAACTGTTCTGAAAGCACTAGTTTAGTTACCCTATATTTTTTATACAATGTTGCAAAAGTGCTTTTCTGTCGGTCAAGTAGTTTCTAGTGTCTGCGGTTTTATATTATACTTCTTGCGGATTGCTTTCATTTCTTTTTTTAAAATGTCGGGTTGTTTCCAATATTTTTCACTTAACTTTTCCCGAATTTCCCGCATCATTTGAACTGCGTCAAATTTTTTATTCTTTTTCATTGTCTTTTGATTTTAGAATTTCTCTCGGTGTTCTTATTTCAATAATTCTGTAACCTAGTCGCAGGTTAATAGAATTGTAAAGTCGTATACGTTCAAGATTTACAATGTGTTTGAAATTCCAGCTCGCCAACACATCTGTATTGTATATTGTTCCAAGTGCAATGTGCAAAGCATCATTGTAACTTTTATTGGTTAACGCACCTTCTTCAATGTATGTTTCTGCAAGTTGGATTGCTTCATCTACAATGCTGATGTTGATTATGTTTGTTTTGGGGATTTCCTTAACTTTATTTCTTACCTTTGGCCTTGCAAGTTCCAATTCTTGTAAAGTCAAGTCAGAAAGCATTAACAGTTTTGTTCCTTTCTTGAATTCATCAAAAAGTTCGTTTGACCATTTTTTAAACTCTTCGTCAAAGCAACCGCCAATTACTGAAGTGTCTGCGTAAATTTCCATTAGTCCAAAACAGATAACTTTCAGGTTTATGTGGTATTTCACCTAAAAATCTAAATTAAAAAGAAAGAAAAGTGATGTAAATATTATGATACTTCCTTAATTTAGTACAATAAAAGTAAAAAATTAAAACTTTAAACCATCACTTTTTGGGTGAAAAAATCAACACTAGGTAATTCCGGTTTTTCAATTTAGATTTTTAGGTATACTACCAAGCGGTAGCTTTTTAAATTTTTCAAACAGAGAAAGAGGTTTTTTCTTTATAATATAAATGCAGATATTTGTATCAAGTAAGTACTCCATTAGTCAATGTTTTCTCTGTTTTGTTCATCTGGCTGATCTCTATCATTCATAAAGTCTTCAGTAAAAAGACTCAGACTATCAATCATACTTTGCCAAGGCTTGTTGTAGGGTATTATATACAAGGTATTTCCAATTTTCTTTAGATAAACCTTATTATCTTTAATTTCCAGTTGCTTTGGGATTTGTATTGCCTGAAATCCCTCATTATTCTGTATATCTATTGTTTCGAATGCCATGTCATTTTTTTTTGAGTTGTACAAATTTAAAAAATAATATTGAGTTGCTTATTTTTTTTTCAAATATACGATTTTTTAGAAAACAAAGCAGGTTCAGATTGTAATTTTTAGTGATAAATTATATCTCCTCGGAAGTCCGAAAAATACGGCTGCTGATTTGGCGTCAAAGTCGTCATAGCTTTGAGTATATGAGTCGTTATTTTGGGCATCAGAAATATAAACATTATTAAGTGCATTCAGAACACTAAACCTTAAATTCATACTAACTTTATTGAATTGAAAGCGATAACCTGCATGAAAATCAACCAGGGAGTAATAGGGAATCTTCCAGGATTCCTTCGGATTGCCATTTTCGTCAGTCGCATTACTGCTGCCATCCAGCGATAAGGGATTGAAGTCTGCATAATGATTTCCAAAATAAGTAAATCTTCCTTTAATATACAAACCTGCAACGGGTTCATATCTGAGCGTAGCTGCATATTGGATTTGTGCCGCGTCTCCTACGTGAATACCTTTGGCATTAAAATAATCTTTATAGATAACCTGCCCCTGGTCATCAAAAACTCTTACCGTATCTCCCGAATCCCATTTCCAGTCACCAACTGATAGAAGTCCCTCCAGATCAAGATTTTTTGAGAGATTATAAATAAAATCAAATTCAATACCTTTGTGTAAGGCATCAATGCCATTTACGTTGGCTGTGAAGGCTTCATCATCTATTATTACCGTGATCCCACGATCAACAGGTTTATTTTTCCATTTAGTAATATATCCATTGATATTTGCTGCATAGTTTGAATGTTTATAACTATAGCCGATTTCTATTGCTTTGATCAATTCATTTTCAATGTTCCTGAAGAATTTATTATTATAGTCAATAACATTATTAAATCGCTGCGCTTTGGAAATGTAGCCAAGATTCAAAAACACGTTCATATTTTCATTGAGGTTGTAATTAACTCCGCCTTTTACAGTAACACCCGGTATCCATTTCCAATCAGTTTGAGCATATCTGGCTTCGGGTGAGTGATTTGTGTATCCCTGCGCGTTAAGAATGTAGCTGGTGTCAAGTTTACCACTAAAATTATTAACAACAAAAGTAGTGTCGTATGATGTATAGAAATTAGCTCCCCTGAAAGCCTGAATATAGTTTGTTCCGTTATAAAAGAACATTTCTTCATTTCCTACAATCTGTTCAAATACCTGCCCAACAATTACAAGGTCTTTTCTTTTGAAATAATCAACACGTTTATAGCCGGTATATGCTCCCGAGATATTAATAAATGCACTTATTAATCCTGCTTTATACTCTGCTTGAGCAAACAATCCACCCCATTTCACTAAACCATCATTGTGATAATCTATGATATCATCTTTTCTTTTATACACAGTCTTTTGATTTAGGTTAGTAGGATCGCGATATACATCACCCCCTAATAAGTCGTAAACAACACGGTAATGTTCACCTTTGTAATACCTAAAATCTGTACCACCGGATAAGGTAATGACATCATTGAGTTTATAATTTAATGTAGACAAAAAACCATACCACGTGTGGTTGTTAATGCTGCTGCGTAAGATACCCGTTGATCTTCGTTCACCGCTGGGGGTCACATTGGCAGGTCCATAAACATTTTCATCATAAGCTGCCTGGTAATTCCAACGTCCATTAGTAGATTCTCTGGGAATATCTTTATTACCCGTTCCACCACCTCTCCCAACAGACATATACAAAATATTTGAAAGATAGAGTTTATCATTTATACTCCAAAAATCCTTTAGACTAAATTGTGGTTTATGGTAATAATTCAGTTTTTCGTTCACAACTTCCATTTTTGCAGGGATAGTATCACCGTTTGGTGCGATTGTATATCTTTCAAGATATCCCCAGTTCTGGTTATAGGTTACCCCAAAATCCTTTCCCGGATTATCGTAGCTCAGTGTATCAATAGACACATCCTGGATAACCTTAGAAGCAAACTTTTTATCGAAAACGGTAATTGGATGCTTAAATGAACGCTGTCCATGTTTCTGAGGCGCTCCCATCGCTGTTAGACTGATTAGGTGATTCCCAACCATTTTTTCTAATTTTCCAAAATAAAACCAGGCTTTTGAGAAGGTATGTTCAGCCCAACCATCTCTTTTTTTATAAGAGCCGGCAAATGTATAGCCCCAACCATTGTTCAATCTGCCTGAATTGAATGCAAATGATGTTCTGGATAAACCGAAACTACCCACTTCCTGTTTCACACTGAAATTTCTTTTGTTGTCAATACCCTTTGTAAGTATATTTAATGTTCCTCCAACGGATGGTATGGCAATTTTGGAAGCGCCAAGCCCGCGCTGCACCTGGATGACCCTGGTAACAGCATCCAAACCAAACCAGTTAGACCAATAGACCCATCCGTTTTCCATGTCATTGACCGGGATGCCGTCAATCATTACGGCTACATTTCGCTGGTTGAAACCTCTTATGGTGATCCTTGCATCCCCGTCTCCCCCACCCTGTTGTGTAGCATAAACCCCCGGAGTAGAATTAAGTATCATTGGAATATCTTGTGACGCAAGCTCTTCTTGAATTTTCGCAATGGAAATATTTGAAAAAGCAACCGGAGTTTCCCGCTCTATGGCAAAATCAGCCACTACCTCAACTTCCGAAAGGATAATGGTTTGAAGTTTAAAATCTTTTACATACAGTAATTTTTTATCAAGTATAATTTTTCGTGATATGGCTTGATAGCCGACATAGGATACGTCTAAAGTATATTCACCGTAATCTGCTTTAATAAAGAATTTACCATCCAGGTCAGTGACAGTTCCAACACCTTCACCAATCAATACAGTCGCTCCTATCAGAGTCTCTCCTGTAGTTTTATCCTTAACAACTCCTTTGATTACACCTTTTTGAGCAAAGGAGTAAAAAGAAAATAATATATAAAAAAAAATAAAGAGTATATATTTAAGCATTGTGACGCTATTATATTAATTCGAAGTATCCTTTTTTGAAATTGATATGTAGGTTAAAATTTTTCAAAAAACTTAACCCCAGCAAACCATCTACATGGCTTTTGGGAGGAAGGTCGTGCACTATTGCTATTACATTTTTAACCTCATTTCCTGCGACACTAATTGATTCTAAAGTTACAAGAGGTGTTATTTCCATTCCAGAAGCAGTAATCATTTCTATTTTTTCTTTAGACAATTCCGGCTTTAATCCTAAAGATTCTGCAATATTCCATGGTATCATTACATAAGATGCCCCTGTATCTAAAGCCATTTTGGGTCTCACTTTCTGGTCGCCTACTTGTAGTGAAACATGAGCAATAATAACTCCTGATTTATTATTAAAATTTATTTTTGCCATATAAAAGCAACCGCATAGCCCTTTGTAGGAATTTCACCTGTATAAAAGTGAGCGATATCTTTAGCTTTAGTTTGTTTCATTGCTTCATAAGTGTCATCCCTGTTCTTGCTATGGGCTATAACTTTTCCCACGATAGGTTGTTCCAATTCATTGACCTTGGTAACTTCAACCAACACCCATTCATCCCTATACTTTTTTGTAATTTCTTTAATGCTCATGTTATTTTAATATTTTTTGCTTCTTTGTTCCCAAAATAATTACATTTGTGTCTGGTGCGAAATTTACTTTTACCATCGGTAAGCCACGGCATAACCTTTTTTAGGAATTTCCCCCGTGTAAAAATGATATGTATATTTTTCTGCATATTTTATCATTGCAGAAGAAGTATCATCCCTATTTTTGTTATGAGCTAATAATCGCACTTTTACAGGATTGAAACCCTTGTCCTCCTGAAGGACTTCTACGAGTACCCATTCATCCTTATACTTTATCGTAATTTCTTTAATGTTCATATTATTTTACTATTTTTTTTGTGATTATTGTTCCATCCTTAAAATGTACCTTCAAAAAATAAACCCCGGAGTTTATTTCATTGAGAGTTATCACAAACTGTTTTTGGTTCTCAATTAATCCTGATTGATAAACTTTTTGTCCCAGCAAATCGTAAACCTCAGTAGATTTTAATACTTTGCCGGAGGTGATTGTTACTCGATTGTTTGATGAGGGATTGGGATAGATTATAAATGTATTTTTATTAGTTAATTCATCTATTGAAGTTACTGTACAACTGGAAACAATAGATGAGCTACAAAAGCAATTGTGAAAACCCAAACTATCAAAGGTGTTTCTTGGAAGCGAATCCCACTCTATAGTAGGATTAAAAGCGCCCGGAACGCCGTATGGAATTCCCGGATTTGTAGTAACTCCTGCCCCAATATTATATTTACGGATTAATGTCTGGTCTTTTGTCCAGTAAGCACCGATGCCGTCCCAATAGTTGGGCGCATTGGTCCAACCGGCACCGGTTCCTCCGAGAGCAGTCTGGGGCCTTTCACCAATCAACCCGAACAGGTCAATCATGATCCAATTATTTACTGCCGTGTCTTTTTCAAGTGATATAGCATCATCACCATTAAAAGGCAATACTCTATCACCACCATTGGAGCAGAGATAACAGGGGGAATAGAAACCGGCATTGCAGGTATTTCCAAAATTCAACAGCTCGGCAAAAAGAATCGTATCAAACCCGGTTCCTAAAGGGTCCCGTCTATCAAGAATTGCAACAAAAGTGCCATTAGAAGGAATACTGTCTGCTGCTGATAAAGACTGAACATACCGGATGTCCTGGTCTGAAGTTGTGCTGCCATTTGACCATCTGATTATCCTGTAATTTCCAAGATAAATGGTTTGTGACGTTGGATTGTATATCTCCAGCGCTTTGTTATTATGGCTGCCTTCTACGTACTCTGAAAAGAACAGTTCTGTACATTGTGCGTTTGCACTGTAAGCCGCTAATATGGCTGCGATTGGTAGTAATAGCTTTTTCATAATTATAAAATTAAAAAGTTGCTTTGCTTACAAAGGTAAGAAATATTACTTTTTTTAAAAAAATTTTGTACTAAATATAATATCACTATCTTTGAGTTGTGAAAAAAAGTATAAAAATGTGTTCATGTGTTCACGCCTGCCTGTCGGCAGACAGGTATTCAAGTGTTCCGGAGAAACTTAACATCAATACATGTATATATGAATATTATTTTGGTATGAAAATAGCATATATAACTTTTTTTTTACTATTATCACTGTTTGGTTTATCTTATGGACAGGATACCTTAACGGTAATGTTTTATAACCTGCTGAATTTTCCTGACGGCCGGGATGATTGTACCCCAAATATGGTGATCGCAGGAAGATATGACACTTTGAGAAAAATTGTCCAGTATGTAAAACCTGATCTTTTTTTGATCTGTGAACTTCAAAATGAAAAAGGAGCAGATAGTATTTTAAATCGCTCTTTAAACCAATTTGGAAATTATCAGCGCGCAAACTTTGTAACCAATCAATCTGGCGGGCCTTTTTTAAATAACATGCTATTTTATAATAGCAATAAAGTTTCCCTTTATAGCCAGGATGAAATAATTACTGATCTGCGTGATGTGAATCGCTATATTGTGTATGGAAATGATCCCAACCTGTCTGCACATAATGATACCACCTTTATAGACCTATACGTTACTCATTTAAAAGCAGGAAGCAGCCCATCTGATGAATCACGAAGGCAGCTTGAATGTGATTCTATAAGAAGCTACATAGATGCCTTACCTGCCGGCAGAAATCATATATTAACAGGAGATTTGAACCTGAAAACAAGCAATGAAACCGCTTATCAAACTTTAATAAACACAGGAACCTATCCTTTTAATGACCCCATAAACAGCCCGGGCAACTGGTATAATAATTTTGCTTTTACTGATATCCATACGCAATCAAGCAGACGAACTATTAGTATGGATTGCGGGGCATTAGGAGGAATGAATGACAGGTTTGACTTCATCCTGGTAACAGATAATGTGCTGACCGGAGCTGACCGTGTCCAGTATCTTTCTAATTCATATGCAAATTTAGGTAATGATGGAAACCATTTCAATTCATCTATTATAGCTTCTCCCCCAAATTTGTCTGCTCCTGACAGCGTGATCAACGCACTTTACTACATGAGTGATCATTTACCTGTTTTTATGAAAATAATTATTACTTATCCGCCTGATACTGTATTGAATTCAAACTTTACAATAACGCTCCCTTCTTGTCCGGGGTTTGCTGATGCTGCCATTGATCTAACAGTTTCCGGAGGTACTTCTCCATATACTTACCTTTGGTCTACTGGTGACACCATACAGGATATTACAGGGCTTGCAGCAGGTACTTATTCAGTGATAATAACAGATTCAATCAATAATACTTTGAATGATACTATTAATATAAGTGATCCAATTCTATTGACTACAAATATTATTGGCATTGATGTTTGTGGAGGCGGCAATGATGGAGGAGCTGATATGACCGTTTCGGGAGGAACATCACCATATAGTTATAGCTGGTCCACTAGTGATACCACAGAAGATATTGCAGGCATACCGGCAGGGACTTATACTGTTATCGTTACAGACTCTTTTGGCTGTACTACCAGCGATTCTGTAACAATTTCAACAACAGCAGCATTAACTGTAAATATAACAGATTATACCAATGTATCGTGCAATGGAAGTACTGACGGAAGCGCTACTGCTACCCCATCAGGAGGTACTCAACCCTATACTTATTCCTGGTCTCCAACTGGCGGGACAGATTCAATAGCTACAGGCTTGTTGGCTGATACTTTTTTCGTTGATGTTACAGATGTGAATAGCTGCACAGGTACCGACACAGTTATCATAACCGAACCCGCTGTTTTTACTGCAACAATAACAGATAGTACAAATGTTTCCTGCAAAGGAGGCAGCAACGGAACTGCCATTGTTACGGCATCGGGGGGAGCGCCACCTTATAGCTATTTATGGTCAAATGGTGGTACTGATTCAATTGCCATTGGCTTAGGAGCAGGGACTTATACTGTAACAGTAACTGATGCAAACTCATGTAAAGCCAACGGAGGAACGCCTCTGTCAAAGTGTCTTGAAATAACAAGTATTCTGATAGATGCATGCGCACCGGGTGGTGGCTGGGAAGGGGAAAATGAGATGGTGCGATTTGAAGTTGGTTCTATAGATTTAGACACCGCTGATATTTTTATTGACTGGCCAAATAATCCATGGAGGGGAATTTGTCAGAATTCTACTACTTCTGCTATTGTTGATAGCATTAATGCTAACATTACTGCCGGAGGCACTGTTCTTGAGCCGGTGGGTGGTGTTCTTCCTGCCGGAGCAATCGTTATGATCGCAACCAGTACAAACTTCGATTGGGCCACACATGACTGGTCTGGCCTGGACTATACCATTTATTTGATCTTTCAATGTCCCGGAAATACAAATGGACATTTTAAAAATGCTGATTGTGCATGTGGAACCTGTGCGAATGATCGTACCTTAATAATCCAATTTGGGCCATCATGTGCCGATACCGTAGCGTATGTGCCTTGTGATTTGCAAAATGCAGGAGTTGGTGGTAATGGGGCTGCAGTTGACTTTGATGCACCCGGCAATCCCACTTATTTAAACATCGGATGTAAGCCACCGGTAGTTTTATCTACTCCACCAATGAGTGTTACTATATCAGAACCGGCAACTTCCTTGATTGTTTCAATAATCGACTCTGTAAATATTGTCTGTAATGGAGATTCTACAGGGTCAGCAACGGTAACTACATCTGGTGGAACGCCACCCTACACCTGGTTGTGGGATGATCTTGCTGCACAGACCGATTCCATTGCCACAGGATTAACAGCAGGATTGTATGCAGTTTTTGTAACCGATTCGAATGGTTGTACGGGAAATGATGTCGTTGAGATCACAGAACCCGCTGCAATCTCTTCAATTATTTCCGATTCAACTATGGTGTTATGTTTTGGTGACTTGACTGGCTCAGCAACAGTATCAGTAACCGGGGGTACAGTTTCATACAATTATTTATGGAATGATCCGCTTTCACAAACAGATTCCACAGCTACCAATTTACCAACAGGCGCTTATACAGTATTAATAACAGATAGTAATAATTGTGTTGATTCAGCTTCTGTAACAATTACTCAACCCGCAACTGCCTTATCTGTTAATATTTCAGATTCAAATGATGCCTTATGTTATGGGGATTCCAGCGGGTCAGCTACCGTTGTTGTAATATCAGGCGGGGCACCTTCCTATTCTTATCTTTGGAATGATCCCACCTTGCAGACAGATTCTAATGCGACCGGCTTAGCTGCGGGAACATATACTGCAGTTGTCACTGATGCCAATGCATGTACTGATTCTGTTTCTGTTACCATCAACCAGCCGATGGCTTTAACCTTAGTGATAACAGATACAAATTATGCAAACTGTGGATTATCTAACGGCTCCGCAACTGTAACACCTTCAGGAGCTACAGCTCCCTATACATATTTGTGGAGCGATCCTTTATCTCAAACTGATTCGGTTGCAACCGGTTTATCTTCCGGTCCTTATACGGTTACAGTAACAGACACTAATCTATGCACTGATTCAGTATCTGTCAACATTAATGATATAGGAGCGCCTCTTATTAACATTTCTGATACTACGCACATTGCCTGTTTTGGTGATTCAGTGGGTTCTGCTACTGTATCGGCTACCGGTGGAGCACCACCTTATTCTATTTTATGGAATGATCCTAAAGCACAAACAGACTCAATAGCTGACAGTCTGACTGCGGGTAGTTACACAGTTAGTGTCACAGATAGCGCTGGCTGCACTACCTTAGCTGCCGTTATAATTACTCAACCACTTGCTTTAACTTTATCATTTTCTAATATTATACTGGTTGGATGTTTTGGAGATAGCTCCGGCTCAGCCACTGTTTCAACTACAGGAGGTATTCAACCATACAATTATTTATGGGACGACCCTAATGGTCAAACCGATTACATTGCAACTGGTCTGGTTGCAGGAACTTATACAGTAAATGTTACAGATTCCAATAGCTGTATTGACTCAATTTCTGTAACGATCACTCAGCCTGCTGCTGCCTTGTCGCTCAGCATTACTGATACCACAAACGTTGCCTGCAATGGTGATTCTACCGGGCTGGCTACTGTTACCCCAACCGGAGGAACTACACCATACACGTATTTGTGGGATGATCCTAACGGTCAAACCGATGCTACTGCAACTGGTTTATCGGCAGGAAACCATACAGTAATTGTTACTGATACGAATAATTGTATTGACTCAATCTCTATAACGATCACGCAGCCTGCTGCTGCCTTGTCGCTCAGCATTACTGATACCACAAACGTTGCCTGCAATGGTAATTCTACCGGGCTGGCTACTGTTACCCCAACCGGAGGAACTGCACCATACACGTATTTGTGGGATGATCCTAACGGTCAAACCGATGCTGCTGCAACTGGTTTATCGGCAGGAAACTATACAGTAATTGTTACGGATACGAATAATTGTATTGACTCAATTTCTATAACGATCATTCAGCCTGCTGCTGCCTTGTCGCTCAGCATTACTAATACCACAAACGTTGCCTGCAATGGTGATTCTACCGGGTTGGCTACTGTTACCCCAACCGGAGGAACTGCACCATACACGTATTTGTGGGATGATCCTAATGGCCAAACAGATTCTACAGCAACAGCGTTATCTGCGGGAACTTATCAGGTTATTATAAATGATGCTAATAATTGTAGTGATTCTGCTGTGGTAAATATTAGTCAACCGCCTCCAATTTCTATTACGGAAACAGAAATTATTTGCAACAATGACAGTATCTTTTTGCAGGGTGCCTGGCAAAACAATGCCGGAACATACCTGGACACCTTTTTATCTGTGTTTGGTTGTGATAGTTTAATTACAACTACGTTAATAGTTACTCAAGTATTTACTATTGCAAAATCATCAAAAATCTGTTCTTATGATAGTATCTTCCTTCAAGGCGCCTGGCAAAACACTGCAGGGGATTATTATGATACTGTTGCATCAGTTAGCGGCTGTGATACTGTTATTGTAATGACTTTAACAGTAAATCAGGTACCGACAATATTATCATTTTCTACTATCAATGAAAGCGGACCAAATTTCGCTGATGGTTCTGCAAATGTACAAGTGAGTGGTGGCACTCCATCTTATTCATATCTATGGGATGATTCTCTTTCTCAAACAACAGACGCTGCAACGGGTTTGTCTGCTGGCTTATATATTGTAACTGTAACGGATGCTAATGGTTGTATTGATACTGCTATGGTACAAATAAGCTTAGAACCTGGAGAAGAATGGCACATATTTACCGGAATAACGCCTAACAGCGATGATGAAAATAATACCTGGAAAATAATTAAAGGAAGCTTTAAAGATGTAAAGTTAAAAGCAACCATCTACAACAGGTGGGGTGACCTGGTATGGAAATCTGCTGATTATAATAATGATTGGGAGGGAACAAATACGAAAGGTGATCCATTGCCGGATGGTACCTATTTTTATATAGTGGACAGAGGGGATAAAGTTTTTCCTGGCTGGGTTATTATTACAAGGTAAAATAAAAATTATTTAAAGTTGAAAAAAGTATTAACAGCAACTATTTTATTATTCGTATATTAGCATTTTATTATTCGTATATTAGCATTTTATTATTCGTATAAAGGAGGTAATTATGAAATTCAAAATCACTGTTTTAAGCCTTATCTTGTCGTTATGCTTTTGTAAAGTAACAAAAGCACAGCTTACGCTTACAATAGATACTGTTATCCAAAATCCAAATAATTTATGTGCAGGAGTTGCGATCATTTATACAGTTTCAGGTGGAAGCTACAACTTTGGCAACGTTTTTACGGCACAGTTATCCGGATCTATAGATTTTGATTGTTTTTTATCTATATTTCCTCCAATGTTTTCTAATCCAATTGATATAGGAACATTACCCTTTTGGGGCAGCAGTTTCATGTTAGGAACTATTCCAGACAGTACAACTTTTGGTACCTACAGAGTTCGGATAATTGCAAGCAATCCTCCTGATACGAGTAATTTAAGCCCTAATTGTGTTATCGTTACCAATTTACCACAAGAAATAGATTTCACTTCAATTATTCCCAATGATACTATTTGCCAGGGAGATACTATAAACTTATCAGTTATTGATCCGTTTGCATTATATAGCTATTTATGGTCAAACGAAGAGACCACCCAGAGCATCGCTGTAACCCAGTCAGGATCATATACAGTAACGATAAAGGATACCTTCAGTTGTGAAAGCACTTCCGACACAATGGTTGTAACGGTTGAAAATTGTCCCGTGGGAATTACACAAACTCAAAACCAGGGCAACATAAAAATCTATCCCAACCCTGCACAAGGTACTTTAACGATAGAAAGTGAAGGTGGTCAAAATGTCACCCTGGCAGGCGACTCCCGAGTACTCGGGATGGAAAATATGACTATATTGATGAAGAATATTTTAGGAGAAAGCCTTTTTGTATCTGATAATAAACTATTGCCAGGAAGGTATCGCAAACTAATAGATATTGGGCATTTGCCTCCGGGGATGTATTTCTTATATATAAATAGTAGAGATCTTCACGTGGTTAAAAGGATAATAAAAGAATAACTAAATTTTTTCAAGACTCCGCCCTTAATTTAGTACGTTCACAGTAGATTTCCCCGAAGGGCTTTTTTATCCCGACAAGGCGGGAGAAAAAATTTAGGGACTTATTCGGGTGAGATAGAATTTTCGATTTTTTTGGAAGCAGAATTGGCAATTATTATCTGTTTTAAGGGGTCTGGAGTTTTATAGCTCGAAAAAACTTCGTTGCTAATTTCTTTAACAGGCTCATTGCGGGATCTAATCTTATGATCAATAAAACCCACCGCTATAAGCACCATTAAGCTCATTATCTTTAAGGGGAATGGAAATGTTTTATGTATATCACTTCTGGCCATTTTAAATTTTTTTTGATTGACTTTTATTTAATACTTGTTTATGTGAACAGGTAACCTTAAATTTGGGCGTTTTACTTCTCTCTGATGAAAAATTTGTTATTTTCAATTATCCTAATTCTTAACACTGTATCACTATACTCACAGGAGACAGCAGAGGATTATTATAAAAGAGGTATGGAGAAATATGATCAGCAGGATTACAATGGTGCAATAAAGGATTATTATACGGCAATCAAGTTGAACCCTGAGTATATTGAGGCATTTTATAGCCGGGGAATTGCTAAATTTTATATGCGAGATTACAAAGGGGCGATCGAAAATTACAATAAGGCAATAGAGTTGAACCCTGAAAATGCTGATCTATATCTTAGCAGGGGTGTTGCCAAAGATCATTTAAGAAGATATAAAGAAGCTATACAGGATTACAATAAGACAATAAAGATAGACCCTTATGATGCAGAGGCCTGGTATAATAGAGGTGTTGCCAAATATAATTCAAAAGACTACAATGGCGCCATATATGATTATGATATGGCCATAGAGTTAAGACCCGATGATGCCTGGGCACATAATAACAGGGGAACGGTTAAATATTTATCTGGTGATAAAGCGGGCGCCTGTGAAGATTGGAATAAGGCGGGGGAACTTGGGCATGAAAAGGCTTATGAAGAGTTAAAAAGGTATTGTAAATCCAAAAAGCAAACATATTTGGATTAAAAGTTTCTTTATACCAAATATCAAATATCCGGCATCCAGCCTCATCACCACACATTGTCTATCATCTAAGATTAACCCTGATTTCATCCAGACATAAAGGAAACCACGAATTACACTAATTTCACTAATTTTTTTCGTGTAATTCGTGTAATTCGTGGTTTATTTTTTATTTAGGTATATTTGAGGTTGGAGTAACCCGGGATCAACCCCAATTTCATCGGGATTTCGCTGAAGCTCAACAATCCGTGCTACCTCACCACCACCTGAAACGTCCCCCTAGTCATCTGTTCAAGTAATATTTCACGGTTTCGGGTTAAATCTTTAACGGTTTTGACATTAAAATTCATAATAGTAATAAGCTGCAGGTTCTCATTAGATCGAAAAATGAATTCATTTTTTAGGTTTTCTCTTAACTTTTCTATCTTTTGAGAATCATTATCTACACAAATCGAAAACGAAATAGCAGAATTTTGCATCAGGTTAATTTTAATGTTGAGATGCGCTAATGCATTAAAAATAGTACTCAGATTTTTCTCACTAACAAAAGAATAATCTTTCACTGAAAGAAACATCAGGCATTGATCCCGTTTAAAAATTATTGAGGGTGTACCTTGTAGAATATTTTTTTGCAATTCATGGGAAACTTTTTTTTCTATTTTTGTAGCCCGTCCACTATAAGTTATCGTTGTTCCTTTTTTTTGTGGTTCTTTAAAAGATCTGACATACAATGGAATAGATTTATTTTCAAGCGGCTTTATGGTTTTGGGATGGATCACCGAGGCTCCGTAATATGCCATTTCGATGGCCTTATCGTATGAAAGCTTTCCATACTTAGTGGTATGCTTAATAATTTTAGGGTCTGCATTAAGAACGCCTGGTACATCTTTCCAGATGGTTACAGAATCAGCATTGAGGCAATAAGCATAAATAGCTGCACTAAAATCTGATCCTTCCCGGCCTAATGTAGTGGTAACCCTCCCGCCACTATTCCTTACCGAATTGGTGAATGGGTGAATCGGTGAATCGGTGAATCGGTTCGTTTTTTTTCTCTCCGTTTCTCCGATTCCCCGTTTCTCCGATTCAGGGAGGCTTGGAGTTAGAGGGTGGCTGGTACCCCCAATAAAGCCCTGCGTTAATACCACACCCTTATCGAGTAATTCAGGAATATCTCTTTTTATTAAATTCCCAGTCTGTGCCCAATTTATCTTTGCCTCACGCCAGCTATTATCAGTTTGAATGTATTTTCTTGAATCTATCCATTGACAATGGATATGCTGCTGAATTAAATATTCAGAAATGATCTTTGATGAGAATAATTCACCGTAACTAATTACCTGATCATAGCCCTCGTTATAAGATCGTGGAGGCCCCCCCCTAACAGCCCCCCCTAAATCCCTCCCGCCACTATTCCCTACCGAATCGGTGAATGGGTGAAAGGGTGAATTAGTGAATTGCTTCGTTTTCCTTCTCTCCGTTTCTCCGATTCCCCGTTTCTCCTTTTCAGGGGGGCTGCTGGAGCTTGGAATTATAAGTTGCTCTTCAAGCTGAATGAAAAGTTGATTTAATATGTTGAAAATTGGTGATTCAATGTTAGGAAAAAGCTCTTTTGCAATGCTTAAATGATATTCCCTGATTTTTTTAAAGTGAGACTGATAATCTTTATTTTGATAATAAGCATCAAATAGTTTTTCTAAAGCATTGGTTGTTTTTCCCATGGCAGAAATAACTATAAGCAAATTGTCTTTATAATATTGATTTTTTGTAATTTTACATAGATTTTTTACAGCTTCTACATCTTTAATAGAAGCGCCACCGAATTTGAATATTTTGATTTTTTTCATATTATTCACAAAAATATTATTTTTTTACTATACCCGATGCCAATATACGTATGTATAATGCTAATATACGAATTTATACTAATGATACTAATGGCCTACGCTGAAACCTGCAGAGATCAATGCTAATACTGTTAATGTGTCCTTTCTTTAATTCGTATCATTGGTATTCATTCGTATATTAGCATTTTTCATTCGTATCATTAATTATGGAACAACAAGTAATTGAAAACAAAACCATAACAGCCCCCATTGGTATATCTTTAGGAAGATTTATTAAACGGAGCGAAGATATGTATTCAGAAGCAACGGGAGAGTTATCACAATTGATGCGGGATATTGCCTTAGCATCAAAGCTCATACACAAAGAGGTAAACAGGGCCGGTTTAGCGGATGTTTTAGGTTCGTACGGTGTAGAGAACGTTCAGGGTGAAGAGCAGCAAAAATTAGATGTAATAGCAAATTTTCGGTTTATCAACTCTCTCAAGCATGGCGGAGAAGTTTGTGCTGTTATATCAGAGGAGGAGGAAGATATTGTGTATACTGATAATGACCATGGAAAATATGTTGTAGCCATAGACCCCCTTGATGGTTCTTCAAATATTGATGTGAATGTTTCTATAGGTACTATATTTTCCATATACAACAGAAAATCAAAGGTTGAAAGCCGGGCAATTGCTGAAGATTTTTTACAAAAAGGCACTGGGCAGGCTGCATCAGGATATGTTCTTTACGGTTCATCTACTATGCTAGTATATACTACAGGACGAGGTGTAAACGGATTTACCTATGATCCTTCCCTTGGAGAATTTTTCCTTTCACACCCTTTAATGAAGATCAAAAAAAGCGGGGAAATATATTCCTGTAATGAAGGGCACATCAATAAATTTCCCCTGCCTGTAAAACAGTATATTGACTATTGTAAAGAGCAAGGTTATACGGCAAGATATATTGGTTCGCTTGTAGCAGATTTTCACAGAAATCTCCTCAAAGGCGGTATTTTTATCTACCCATCTACTACAAATAATCCTGGGGGCAAGCTGAGATTATTGTATGAATGTAATGCCCTGGCATTCATTGTTGAGCAGGCAGGAGGAAGCGCTTCTGATGGTAAAAACAGAATATTGGGAATACAACCAACAAAATTCCATGAAAGGACACCGCTCTTTATTGGATCAGCAGACATGGTAAATAAAGCGAAGAGTTACTTCTAGTGTAGCAACAATTTAGTTTTGCAACATTAATTTGTAATAAATAGATTCTTTCGTTATTAATCAACAAATGGTTATATGGCTATATGGCTTTATGGCAACTAAATTGCCAGCAATTAAGCAGCGAGTTTAAACCTATGAGATTAGTAACTCTTTCAGCTAATCACAAACCATTTAACCATATAGCCATATAACCATATAACTATCTTAACAATTGAACAATGAAATAATATATTTTATGATTACAATATTACGTAATTAAATTGTTGCTACACTAGGTTTTGAAATTAGAAAATTTAAAAATTCATAAATCACAGATCAAAAATGATGAATTACCGGATGAGGGGTTTGTTAGATTGCCTATGTTTTGCCCTGGTAACAACTTTCTGCAACTCTCTTTCAATTACTAAAACTGCTATTACTTCAGCAATTTTCTCCGGTGGTAAGTAGGTAAGCAGCTCTGATAATTTTTTTTCACTGATGTCTATCCGGTATAAGGCATTATAAAGTTTTTGGTGGTCTGTATCAATCAAATATTGTATGTTTTTAGTTAGCTGTTTTTTAAGATTTTCATAATCAGATACATCCAAATTTTGTTTGTCTATAGCAAGGTCTTTGGCGATAAGTGCCGCGCATTGGTTAATATTGTTTTTATTATGCTTCATGTGTAAATAATTTGTTTTTTGAAGGCAATTTCTCAAAGGTTCCTCTAAATTCGCACAAAAAAATTGAAAAAAATTCTTTTCATAATTTTAATCTTGCAAATTTACCATTCTGCAACAGCCCAAAATTTTAAGGGTAAAATTATTTTGGGCATCAATGGCTCGCAAGTGGATGGAGATAAATTAGGTGGTTATGACAAACCTGGTATGTTATTTGGCGCTGGCACCGAATATCTATTGAACGAAAAAGTAGGTTTACAAAGCGAAATCCTATTCAGCCAAAAGGGAAGTAAAAGCACGGAGAAAGATCCCGACTATTTTATATTGAGAATAAACTATTTAGAAATTCCTTTATTATTAAATTATCATACGAGCAATGGTATACTGCTCCAGGCAGGAATTTCATTTGATTATTTAATCTCAGCTAAACTAGATGATGGAGCCGGCTTTGCCGACCGGAAAGAACCACTCAAAAGTTTTGATTTTTGTTATAATATTGGTTTTGGCTATGATGTAACTGAAAATATTAATTTAAATATCAGGTTTACTTATTCAATTCTACCTATAAATATCACAGCAGTCAATAATTTGCCTGCTAATAGATTTGGTTTATTTAATAATACCTTGTCTTTTACTTTCAGATATTTACTGAATAAAGGTGCATAGCCCCTCCGGTAGAGACGCCCAATTTGGACGTCTCTACCGGAGGGAATCAACCCCGAGTACTCGGGAGCCATGCGTTTTAAAGCCTAAACCTTACAGGGATCGTACCTTTATAATCATAACCAGGGGCGCTAAATTCAATCAATCTTGCTATTCTAACTGCTTCCTCTCCTAATCCACCACCAATATTCTTTAAACACCTTACACTCTTAATCCCCCCATTAGCATCAAGAGATATTTCAACGATACATTCTCCCTGAATTCTATTTTTTTTAGCCATCATAGGATAAATCATCTCTTCATAGATGAAAGCAAGTAATGAATCCTGTCCACCTTCAAAATACTTAGCAATAGGAATTAATTTTTCCTTTTTCTCGCTTTGATCAGTATTTTTCTTTTTGTTATCCTGAGCATTTATGTTAAAACATAAAGCTATAAGGAAAAAAGCCAATAATAAGAACTTGTTTTTCATAATAAATTATTTTATAGGGTTTAATAGCTCTATACCAGGTTGCAATAATATTACTTTTTATTTTTATATTCAAAGAATCCATCAATTAATATGCCAAATAAGAGAATCAAGGATGTAAGGGTAGAAAATGAGGATACTTCTTAAAGAGTTGGCAATCATCTGATGACTGGATGATACGAGGGTTGGCGTCATCCGATGAATGTGTGAAGGGAAAAGCCACCTAGATTTTGAGGCGGGAAAAAGCCCCAAGCCCCAAATTCCAAGTAAAAAGTAAAAAGTAAAATGAAAAAAACTGCCTCCATATTTTTACTTTTTACTTAGAATTTGGGACTTGGGACTTGGGACTTTGGACTTAAATTTAATTATATAGATTATTTATGCAATTTAACAGTAGAATGAATGCAAATAAGAATATAGGTATATGCGTTTAGGTCGCACAAGATTTATACTTTTGAATATGTATGAGTGACTAACCACGCCATTTATGGCGTGGACATTAAAGAATAAAACTGACAGGGCTTTAGTCTAATTATGCTAAAAACGGGCTAAAGCCCAGGGTTTATATAGTTTATCTCCGCCATAAATGGCGGAGTTAGTCAGTCATAAATAGACACGATCTTCAATTTGCTTATAAAAAGAATGGTAGAGAATGAGCTAAAGCACATAAAATCAATAACTTAAAGGTGATACCTAAACGCATATACCTATAAGAATAAACGCAAATATGACCAAGAGCAAGAAACCTTCTAACAAGAAAACTTCGGAAATTCCCTCCCATATTCCATCTGAAATTTCCGAAGGTTGTGAAATGAAA
This sequence comes from Cytophagales bacterium, assembly GCA_019456305.1. Taxonomy (NCBI): domain Bacteria; kingdom Pseudomonadati; phylum Bacteroidota; class Cytophagia; order Cytophagales; species Cytophagales bacterium. The sequence goes on from VRUD01000022.1 coordinate 38,844, forward strand.
ATTTAAAATGAAAAAAACTGCCTCCATATTTTTACTTTTTACTTGGAATTTGGGACTTGGGACTTTGGACTTAAATTTAATTATATAGATTATTTATACAATTAAGCACTTCTTATAGACTTATATCCCTATATCCCTATATCCCTATTTCCCTATTCCCTTATTTCCCTTTTTCATTGCATTGTTCATTGATCCTATGGATAAATTCCAGCAATTCCTTCTTCCCTGCTTCTGTTCTTGTAGAGCTTAAGAAATATTCAGGGACTTTTTCCCAGGTTTTAAGCATCGTTTTTACGTAATTATCAATCAATATCAAAGTTTTTGACTTTGATTGCTTGTCAATTTTTGTAAAAACAATTACAAAAGGTATTTTGAGTAGCCCCAGCCATTGGAAGTACTCCAGGTCAACTCTTTGAGCAGGAATCCTTGAGTCTATTAATACAAACACGCATTGCAGGTTTTCTCGTTCCAAAAGATATTTCTTTATCATATTTGTCCATCTCTGCTTATGCTGCTTACTAACTTTTGCCCAACCATATCCGGGTAGGTCCACCAGGAACCAATTATCATCAATTAAAAAATGATTTATCAATTGGGTTTTTCCCGGCGTTTTCGAAGTCTTAGCCAAATGAGTATTTACAAGCAAATTTATCAGGGAAGATTTTCCTACGTTACTTCTTCCAATAAAAGCGTATTCAGGATAAACAGGCTTGGGGCATAGTTTTGGGTCTATATTACTGCACAAATATTCCGCTTTCTTTATTTTCATTTTTTTTATTTTTTACTTTTTACTTTTTACTTTTTACTTTAACTTTGCAGCCAATTTAGTTATTAGCTTGTTAGTTTTTACTAAAAAAGATTATGAAAAATTTTCTAACAAAGATAAATAAATCAGCATTACTAATATTGTTACCTGCAATATTACACGCCCAGGATGAGAAGGCAATAAAACGATTACAGAACGAGGCAAAAGAACACTTCCGTATTGAAGAATTTAATAATGCCTTGCCTTTGTTTTTACAGCTTGACAGTATTTTTCCTAATAATCCTGAATATAATTATGGTATCGGGGTTTGTTATCTGAATTCAAACTATAAGTCGTATGCATCGCATTACCTGGAGGCTGCAAAAAACCTGTCTAACGTCCCGGGTACTCAGGACGGGCAGGAAGGACTGAATTATTCCGAACCGGAATTAAATTACTACCTTGGTAAAGCCTACCATTTTGATCATCATTTTGATAAAGCGGTCAAAACGTTCCAGGAATACATACAAACCCTCAATCCTGATGATCATGAAAGAATGGAAGAAGTAAACCGTTACATCGGGCAATGCCATGTTGGTAAAAAATTAGTAGCAAATCCTCTCAATGTCACCATTAAGAATATTGGTAAGGTTATCAATAGCCGTTATGCTGATTACGTACCGGTGATCTCTGCTGATGAAACAATGCTTCTTTTCACTTCAAGAAGAGATAATACCACGGGAGGGGTGATTGATGAAGTAGATAACCAATATTTTGAAGATATATACCTTTCTTATAACGAAAATGACCAGTGGTCTGAACCTCAAAATTTGCCAATAAATACGAATACACATGATGCCTGTATTGCCCTGTCTCCTGACGGACATAAGCTTTTTACGTATAAACCTAATGTAAAAAGGGGTGCAAGATCAGGTGACATTTATGAGAGCGAATTGACCGGCAAAGAATGGTCAACACCAAAGAGGCTGGAAGGGGAAGTAAACTCCAAAGGATGGGAGCCGAGCTGTAGTATTTCTGCCAATGAAAAAAAACTTTACTTTTCATCTGACAGACCAGGTGGATATGGAGGAAGGGATATTTATGTGTCTAAGAAGCTGCCAGATGGCACATGGGCTAAACCCATAAATATTGGCCCTAAGATCAACACGCCCTACGATGAAGACGCCCCTTTTATCCACCCTGACGGAAAAACACTTTATTTCAGTTCTAAAGGTCACGAAGGTATGGGAGGTTTTGATATTTTTACATCTATTTATCCTGTCTCTGATAATTTGATGGATGTCCAGGGAATCCTTAGTGAGGACACCTTAGATTGGTCTGATCCTTTAAACATTGGCTATCCCATCAATACAGCAGGAGACGATATTTATTTTGTCTGGTCTGCTGACGGGAAAAGGGGATATTTTTCCTCGGTTAGGGAAGATAGCTATGGGGATAAGGACATCTACATGGTTTACAGGCCTGAAGCTAAAGTTGCCCTGATCGTTTTCAAAGGAAGGGTGCTGGATGCTGACGCCCAAAATCCAATTGGGGCAAATATTATCGTTATGAATAATACTGACCAGGAACTATTCGGCATATACAACTCAAACAGCTATACAGGAAGATTCACCATAATATTACAACCAAACACAAGCTATGGGATCAACATTGAAGCGCATTCACCTGGTTATTTATTTTATTCGGAAAATATAGACATCCCTCAATTAGATGAATATCTTGAGGTTGACCTGGATATTTTGTTAGAACCCATTGAGGTAGGTAAAAAAATTATACTACGCAATATATTTTTTGATTATAATAAATCAGAGATCAGGAGTGAATCTGAAGCAGAATTAAACAGGTTACTCAAACTTCTTACAGAAAACCCTGCCCTGAAAGTACAACTATCAGGCCATACCGACAACATTGGCTCCCATGAATATAATATGGAGCTCTCCCAGGCAAGAGCCGATTCTGTAGTTGAGCATCTTATAAAAGCAGGAATAGAAAAAGAAAGATTAGAAGCGGTAGGATACGGTGAAACAAAACCCATAGCTCCAAACGAGAACCCTGACGGAAGCGATAACCCCGAAGGAAGGCAGTTGAATCGCAGAACCGAATTTGAGATCATTGATATATTGAAGAAGTGAAGCGCAGAGCCAGACAAAGTAAAAAGTAAAAAGTAAAAAGTAAAAAATAAAAATGCCACAAAATCACAAAAACACTAAATCCCACAAAACCCTAAAAATCAATTAGTTAATTTTTAGTGGGATTTTGTGCTTTTGTGGCAAAAAAGACTTTTTAGAGTGGACTCATTACTTAAAATGAAAAAAACTGCCTCCATATTTTTACTTTTTACTTTTTACTTTTTACTTTTATTCGTGCCTGTCCCGTACCTTTGGTCGGGATAGTTCCTTTATTACAAATGAAATTACATATAACAATATTATTGCTATACTCATTGAGTTTTTTGAACGCCCAGGACGAAAAACTAATAAAACGTCTGGAAAAAGATGCAAAGGAATACTTCCGTATTGAAGAATATCATAATGCACTGCCCCTCTACTTAAAGCTCGATAGCATATCCCCGGATAATCCTGAATACAATTACAGAATAGGGGTTTGCTACCTGCACTCAAATAATGAACCGTTTTCGTTGACTTATTTACAACGGGCAGAAAAGATGAATTATAAAGATGAGAAGCTAAATTATCGTCTGGGCAAAGCGCTGCATTTTAATCATCAGTTTGACGCAGCAATAGAAGCGTTTCATAAATACCTGAGAACCTTGAAATCTGATGACACTGGCGACAGGAAATTGATGGAAGAAGTAAACCGCTACATTGGCCAGTGCCATATAGGAAGAAAATTATTAACGAAACCATTGGATATTCGCATTGAAAATCTAGGCCCTGTAATTAACAGCCGTTTCCCCGATTATGCACCGGTAATATCGGCTGATGAAACAGTACTTATTTTCACATCAAGGAGAGATAATACCACTGGCGGCTATATTGACGAAGAAGGTAAATATTTTGAAGATATTTACATTTCCTATAAAGAAAAAATTTATATAGACAATGAAAAACAATATAAATACTCAGATCTACTCAAAAAATTTGGTATAAAAAAGACTGATACATTGATAAACCAGGGTACCTTTAAGGTAACGGAGCAATGGACAAAACCACAAAACATGAAGATCAATACCGAAACGCATGATGCCTGCGTTGCAATTTCTCCTGACGGGCAAAAGCTTTTTACCTACAAAACCAACAGAAGCGCTATCAGGTCTGGCGATATTTATGTAAGCGAATTGACCGGCAATGAATGGTCAATCCCCCAAAGACTACCCGATGAGATCAACACCAAAGGATGGGAACCAAGCTGCAGTATTTCTGCTGATGAAAAAAAACTCTTCTTTTCTTCCGATAGAGAAGGCGGATTTGGTGGAACCGATATCTATATGTCTGTAAAACTACCAAATGGTAAGTGGTCAGTAGCCAAAAATATAGGCCCGAAAATCAATACACCCTATGACGAAGATGCTCCTTTCATTCATCCGGACGGAAAAACACTCTATTTTAGCTCAAAAGGCCATGAAAGCATCGGGGGATTTGATATTTTTACAAGCGTTTATGTTGAGGAAATGGATGACTGGTTTGCAGCAAAAAACATTGGCTATCCTATCAATACTTCCGGGGATGACATTTTTTTTGTGTGGTCAGCCGATGGAAAAAGAGGGTATTTTTCATCAGTCAGAGATGACAGTTATGGAGATAAGGATATCTATGTTGTTTACAGACCTGAATCAGAAATTTCACTTGTGGTATTAAAAGGGCATGTATTAAATTCCAAAACGAATGAACCAATAGGTGCTACTATTGTATTTATGAATAATACCGATACTAAATTAATTGGATATTATAATTCAAACAGCTTTACCGGTAAATACACCATCATATTACCACCCGGCAAAAATTACGGAATCACTGTAGAAGCGCCTGGTTATTTATTTCATTCGGAAAATTTTGACCTCCCTGATCTTCAAGATTATAAAGAAATAGAAAAGGATATTTTATTAGACCCTATTGAAATCGGGAAAAAAAGCATACTCAGGAATGTATTTTTCGATTATGCAAAAGCGCACTTAAGAGATGAATCCAAACCGGAATTAGAAAGATTATATGTGCTTCTAAAAAGAAATTCTACCTTGAAAATAAAGATCTCCGGCCATACTGATAACCATGGATCCCATGAATACAATATACAGCTTTCCCAGTCAAGAGCTCAATCGGTAGTTGACTGGCTCATTAACAGAGGCACGGAAAAAGAAAGATTAACTGCGGTAGGACAGGGTGAAACACAACCAATGACTCCAAACGAGAACGCTGACGGAAGCGATAATCCCGAAGGCAGGCAACTGAATCGCAGAACGGAGTTTGAGATAATCTAAAGCGCATGGCCCCGCCAGTTGGCGGGGCTATGCAAAATAAATTTAGAATATAATTTGGATTAAACATTTTCGTTAACTAATTTTGAACTCATTAACTAAAAAACTAATAACTAAACTAATACTATGAAAAACATCAAGTCTCTATATACACTATGCCCCGCCAACTGGCGGGGCCATGCGCTATGCACCATGCGTTTATTTACAACAGGGCTGGCTTTAATAGTTTTTACAAATGCTTATGCCCAGAATATAAAAAAAATCATGCAAAAGGCAGATTATTTTTTCGAAGAAAGTGATTATAAGGCTGCTATACCGTTATATCTTGAGGCATTGGAATTAGACCCTCAAGGGGTAAACAAATATTACAAAAAAACTTTTGCCGGTGTAGCTACTACGCAATACAGGTTAGGACTTTGTTATTTACAAACCACCTTCAAAACAAAATCTATCCCGCATCTTAAAAAAGCGTTTAAAATGAATCCTTTAGTGCATGCCGAGGTACAATACCATTTAGGGTTGGCCTATCAATTAAACCATAGATTTGATGAAGCAATCGCTTCTTTCAGATCATTCAAAGGAACTTTGAGTGAAAAAGAGCAGATAAAAATTCAGGAATTAAACCGGAAAATACTAGAATGTAAAAATGGGATTGAGATGGTCAAAAATCCTGTAAAAGCAAAATTAGATAATTTAGGGCCAGTTGTCAACTCTAAATATAATGATTTTGCACCTGTTATTTCAGCAGATGAATCAATATTAATGTTTACTTCAAGGAGACCGGGTTCAATAGGGGGCGATCAAGATGAATTTGGAGAACATTATGAAGACATTTACACTTCATACAATATTGATGGCAACTGGACAGAACCCCGTAATATGGGAAAACCCATCAATACTAATGACCATGATGCCACGATAGCGCTTTCTCCTGATGGTAAACGGCTATTTATTTATAATAGTGATAATGGAGGCGATATCTTTTATTCAGAACTTAAGGGAGATATATGGTCGAAACCCCAAGGCTTTGGTAAGAATATTAATAGCAAAAATACAGAACCATCAGTATCTATGACTTCTGATCATAAGACAATTTATTTTTCATCTAATAAACCTGGCGGTTATGGGGGATTAGATATTTATATGAGTAAGCTAGATGCAAAAGGTAAATGGGGGCAAGCAATTAACCTTGGCCCGGTTATCAATACTAAATACGATGACGATGCACCTTTCATACAAGTAAATGGCAGAGATTTGTATTTTAGCTCAAGGGGACTTAAAGGAATGGGAGATTATGATATTTACAGGTCTACCTTGAAAGGAGGCGTATGGTCAGAACCGGAAAACCTGGGTTATCCTATTAATACTGCAGGCGCTGACATATATTTCGTTCTTTCTGCTGATAATAAACATGGTTATTATGCTTCTGATAAAGAAGACGGGATAGGTGCAAAAGATATCTATATGATATCAATGCCTGAAAGAAAAAAAATTGCAGCGGTTACTACCAAACGAAAAACGATCAAAACAAACCCCAAAAAGAAAATTATAGCGCCCGTAAAGAAAGTCAAAACAGTCACTGCGATTACTATACTTAAAGGCACAATCAGGGATGATTTTACCAAGAAACCTTTGGATGCAAAGGTCGTGGTAATTGATAATGCAAAGAATCAAACGATCTTTCAAGAAACAGCAGATCCACTTACCGGTAAATACCAGGTTGATCTGCCTTCAGGGAAAAACTACGGCATTCGTGCTGAAAAAAAAGACTATATGTTCCATTCAGAAAATGTTAACATTCCTGCAAGCGAAGGTTTCCAGGAAATCACCAAAGATATATATCTGAAGAAAATCGCTATAGGCACCAAAGTAGTGCTTAAAAATATATTCTTCGATCTCGGTAAAGCTAACCTGAGACCTGAATCAGGAGCAGAGCTGGTAAAATTGGCAACGCTTCTTCAGGAAAACCCTACGATAAAAATAGAAATTTCAGGACATACAGATAACGCAAGCTCCTGGGCATATAATAAAAAACTTTCAGAGAACCGGGCAAAGTCGGTAGTTGATTATTTAAGGTTTGAAGGCATTGAAGAATGGAGGTTGAGATATGCGGGTTACTCTTTCGACAAGCCCATCGCTTCTAATGATACTAAAGCAGGCAGACAGTTGAATCGCAGGGTGGAATTTGAGATTATTGGAAACTAATCACAAACCATTTAACCATATAGCCATATAACCATTTGTTGATTAATAACGAAAGAATCTATTTATTACTAAATTTACGCCATGAGACATGGGTATGTGTTTATCATATTATGTTCTATATCATTTTCTTCTGCACTTAAAGCCCAGGTTGAAGGTGATTTGGTTGCTCTTGCAGATGAGATGTATTCATTTGGAGATAAAAGAGGCGCCCAGGGAGTATATCTGGAAGCGCTTACTACTAACCCGGACAATGCGAGAGCCAACCTGATGGTAGGCGTAAGTTATCTTGAAACCATCTACAAAAATAAAGCTGCCCCCTATTTAGAAAAAGCCTATCAACTTAACCCTGGTATTCAGGCGGATATACTCTTACTGCTCGGAAGTGCGTTCCAATATCAATATAAATTTGACAAGGCTATAGAATTTTACAATAATTATAAGTCTAAATTCACTGACGATGATACGGATTATGACCATGGTGATGATATCATCAGGCTGATAGATCGAAAGGTCTATGAATGCAATAACGGGAAAGAATTTATAGCTAATCCCGTTGATATAGCAATTCATAATCTCGGACATATGAACAGCCCGGAACCAGATTATGCTCCCCTCATCTCTGCCGGAGACGATATACTGATCTTTACATCAAGAAGAGAGGGCAGCACAGGTGAAAATAAGGATATAGACAATATGTTTTTCGAAGATATATACATTTGCCATAAAAAAGGCCATCGTTGGTCTAACCCTGAAAATATCGGGCCGCCAATAAATACCAAATTCCACGATGCCAGCGTAGGATTATCAGCTGACGGTAAACGACTTTATATTTACCAGGATAATGAGTTTGGAAGCGGGGGTATTTTTTATTGTAATCAGAACAGCAGTGGCAAATGGTCCAAACCCAAACCTGTCATGGCAATTAATTCTGAATATATTGAAAATTCTGCAACTCTATCGGCAGATTTCAAAAGCTTATACTTTTCAAGCAACAGGCCAGGTGGATATGGTGGATTGGATTTATACGTGTGTAAAAGAAATGAAAAACATAAGTGGGGAAAGCCCATAAATCTTGGACCAACAATAAATACGGAATACGATGAAGACAACCCTGTTCCTGATATTGATAACAAAACCTTATATTTCAGCTCCACAGGCCATAAGGGAATGGGAGATTATGATATATACAAAACTATTTTTATAAACGAGGATGAAGGATGGACAGAGCCTGAAAATATGGGTTATCCCGTTAATTCTCCTGATGCTGATATACACTTTGTGCTTTCCGGTGATGGAAGGTTTGCTTATTATTCTTCAATTAAAGATTATGGTGTTGGGGAGCAAGACCTGTTTATTATGAAAATGCCTGAAAGAGCATACCAGGATGAAGTGTTGATTAATTTAGCTAATATTACGGGAAAAACAGTAGTTGAACTCAAAGAAGATCAAAAAATTCATAATCAATCATTTGTTTATACAGCAAAGGTTGACGAAAAAGTCAGAGTAAAACAGGATCTTTTAGCACGGATGGATACATATGATGAAGATACTCAAGGATTACCGCAAATATTAGCTGATGCTTTAGCAGGTGTATCATTTGATCAGAGTCCTTTGTTCAAAGATACAGATTCGGACAATAATCACTGTATTACTACCTTTGAGATATATTCTATGATTGACATTTTTTTTGAGGGAAAAACAAATTATTCGGTCAAACAAATATATAGACTGATTGATTTTTACTTTGAACAAGACTGTTGAAAAATAAAGTAAAAAGTAAAAAGTAAAAAGTAAAAATATGGAGGCAGTTTTTTTTATTTATGAATAAATTGAGTATTTTTTTTCTTGGGACTTGGAACTTGGAATTTGGAACTTGGGATTTGGAATTTGGGACTTCGAGTTTCGGATTTCGAATTTCGGATTTTGGATTTGGAATTTGGGACTTGGGACTTCGTGATTTTTACTTTTTACTTTTTACTTGGAATTTGGGACTTGGGACTTAAATTTAATTATATAGATTATTTATACAATTAGACAGTAGTATTTCGTACTTCTTACAACTAAATATGTATAGATTATTAACAATATCGCTTATTCTGTGTTTAATAGTGATCTCTAATAATAGTCTTATGGCTCAGGATGAGACAGAATTGATAGAGCTGGCGCATGAGATGTATAATTTTGGTGATAAGCAGGGTGCTATGGAAATATATTTACAGGCATTAGAAATAAATCCGGATAAACCCATTGCTAACCTGATGGCAGGCATCTGTTATCTTGCAACAGCAGATAAAGCAAAAGCTATACCTTTGCTTGAAAAGATATATCCGGTTGAGCAACAGGTTATTGAAGAGCTCTTTTATTTTGTCGAATTCCCGGACGATGTATATGATCTGTGGGAAGAAACAGATTATATATTATATTTAATTGGTGAGGCATATCAATTTGACTATCAATTTGATACAGCTATAGTATATTATCAACGGTACAAACAAGATATTGTGGATAAGGAGGTAAAGCGCAAAAAAGGTTATAAAGAAAATACGCTGGAACTTCTGTTTAATAAAATTGACAGAAGAATCTATGAGTGTAATAATGGAAAAGAGTTCGTAGAATTTCCTATTGGTGTGATCATTCAAAATGTTGGTAAAGATGTTAATTCGTCTTATTCCGAATACGTCCCTTTGGTTTCAGCAGACCAGAGTAAATTAATTTTTACATCAAGACGAGAAGGGTCTACAGGCGGAAGAATGTATATAGATAATCAATATTACGAAGATATTTATATTTCTCATAAAGATGGCCACCGCTGGACTCCCGCTCACAATATTGGTTCTAATATCAATACCGATCTACATGATGCCTGTATAGGTTTATCACCGGACGGCTCGCAATTGTTTGTGTATAACACCTCTAATGGAGGAGATATTTATACGTCAGCGCTGGAAGACAATAACTGGACAGTTCCTAAAAGCTTTTATAAGCCAATAAACTCTAAGTTTTTAGAAGCATCTGCTTCTATTACTGCTGACGGCAATACGTTATATTTTACAAGCACCAGGCCGGATTATAAAGACCTGGATATTTATATGTCTGTCAAAGATCAATACGGGATTTGGAGTGAACCTGTTAATCTTGGAACTAAAATAAATACCGAATATGATGATGACGCACCATTTATATTATCCGATAATGTTACCCTCACCTTTAGTTCAAAAGGCCATAAAGGTATGGGAGGATATGATATATTCCGCACAACTTTAAATGAAGACAGCTCCTGGTCAGAACCTGTAAATATGGGATTTCCTATCAACACTACCGGTGATGATGTGTATATGGTATTTTCAGGCGATGGCAGTACAGGTTATTTTTCTTCTGTAAGAGAAAGCGGGTTTGGAGACCAGGATATTTATAAAGTAACATTACCCAGGATGATGTCTGTATCAGAATCCGGAGAAGAAGGAGGACTTTTGGATTATATTTCAACGTATGATGTGAAAAAAAAGAAATCTCTGGATAGCAAAGTATTAAAAGAGGTATTAGCTGGTGCTCCGCAAACTAAAACTTCTAACTTACCGGCAGAATTCAGGGAAGCAGACCTGGATCGTGATAATTATATTTCTACAGAAGAAATTTTTAATATAATTGACGCTTTTTTTGAAGATGAAACAGATTTTACCGTTGACCGGATCTATGCGTTGATAGACTATTTTTTTGAGCAATGATCTTTAGTTATTAGTTAGTTGGTTTACCCGCCTGCCATAGGCCTTTGGCGGGCAGGTAGTTATAGTTTAATTTTTAAGTTTTGAAGTGGCAAATGAAATAGCAAATCGCTACACTATATTAATGAAAGGGATCAATGGTTATACAAGATTTCTTAAAGGGCATCTCTAAAAACTACATATTTTTTAAAACACACCCCTTGCCCCTCTTGATAGAGGGGAATGTATGGTGTAGTTTTTAGAGATGCCCTAAATTAAATGACTTAACAAACCATAAACCCAAGAAACCAAAACAAGTAACTAAAAAACCATAACCCCGCACATAAATTTATATGCGGGGTAACTAACCAACTAACCAACTTAAAACTAATTATATGCTAAAAAACATCATTATACTCTTAAACATCGTTATTCTAATAACCCGTCACGCATATAGTGATAATCGCTATGCGCTATGCACTATGCGCTATGCGCCAGATGACGTAAAAGCAACGACCTACCTGCCTGCCTCTGCAAGTCCGGGCAGTGAATTCAATGTACAGGTAATCATCAACAAAGGCGCCACATCGGGTTTTGGAAAGCTTCAGCAAGAGTTACCTCAAGGTTTTACAGCAACAGCCATGGAAATAAAAGGAGGAAACTTTTCATTCAAAGACCAGACACTGAAAATAATCTGGATGTCATTACCTCCTGAGCCTGAATTTACAGCATCCTATAAGGTTTCAGTTGCCCCTGATGTATCGGGTGAACAGACGATAGGCGGTAAATTTCAATACCTTAAAGATAATCAACGGACAACTTTTAATATTAATCCTGTCAGCATTTCTATTAAGGTGGTAACAACTGTAGTCTCAGCAGAACAAACTGCCTCTGCAAGCACCAATAAAGTATCTAGCGAGCCCGCAACTAAAAAATTTGTTAAAAAAAGTGTAGGAGCATTACCAATGACCGGGTCAAAAATAATTTTGAAAAATGTATATTTTGATTTTGGTAAATATATAATAAAATCCGGGTCTAACCCGGCTTTGAACAAGCTAATTGACTTTATGGGCAAAAATTCCACACTAAAAATTGAAATTGCCGGCCATACTGACAATGTAGGTTCGAGAACAGTTAATTTAAGATTATCTCAAAAAAGAGCTGAAGCAGTGGTGAATTATTTAGTTGGTAGAGGAATTGCCAAAAACAGGCTTTTCCCGAAAGGTTACGGCCCTGATTCTCCTATGGCATCCAATGATGATGATGATGATGGCCGGGAGCTCAACAGGCGTGTTGAATTTCAAAGACTCAGCGATGATTACACCCAAAGCGCCTATGCCAATCAAAGCTATAGTGGGGGCCAAAAAAGCAATGAAGGAATTACTTACCATATCGTCAAACCGCTGAATACTCTATACTCCCTTTCTAAAATGTATGGCCTATCAACACGTGAATTAAAACGGCTCAATGGATTGACCTCCAATAAAATACGGATCGGGCAGAAGTTGAGGATTTCGAAATGAAATATGAAGAATGACTAATCCGTTAGCTGTTAGCTGTTAGCTGTTAGCTGTTAGCTGTTAGCTGTTAGCTGTTAGCTGTTAGCTGTTAGCTGTTAGCTGTTAGCT
>VRUD01000023.1 GCA_019456305.1 Cytophagales bacterium
TTTTAAATATTCTTCTAAAAATAAAATATATTTCTTTATTTGAGTTGGCAGATCATCATATTCTTTTAATTCACTCAATGTTTTACCCTTCACGTTCAATGACCATCCACTGAAACTTTTGTAAACCGGGCTTTTAATTTCATTTAACAAGTCAAACGGAACAGTGTCAATTACCGTACCATCTTTTAAATTGTACTGTGTGCAAACTTTTACAGTTTCAAATCCACCCAGCACGTCTGCTTTCATCATCAATAGTTCGGTAACGCCATTGATCATGATGGCATATTTTAGCGAGGGAATATCGAGCCATCCGCACCTTCTTGGCCTTCCTGTGGTAGCGCCAAACTCCTTGCCACACTCTCTAATGCGCTCGCCATCACTGTTGAATAATTCTGTTGGGAAAGGGCCGCTGCCAACGCGGGTGCAGTAAGCTTTAAAAATTCCAAAAACTTTTTTGATCTTTTGAGGCGCGATACCCAGGCCCGTACATGCAGCAGCAACTATCGTATTTGACGAAGTTACATAAGGATAGGAGCCGAAATCAATATCAAGCATTGATCCTTGTGCACCTTCGGCTAAAACAGATAACCCTTCAGATAGAGCATCGTTGATAAAATATTCGCTCTCAACGATATTGAGTTTTTTTAATTGTTGGATTGAATTGAAAAAATCATGCTCTGATTTTTCCAGGTCATTTTTAAAATCCTTCAGTGCATATACCTTGAGTGTTCGTTTGTGTTTTGAAACAAGCTCATTATATTTAGCTTTAAAATCGCTTTTCAAAATATCTCCAACCCTGATGCCTGACCGGCCTGTTTTATCCTGGTAAGCAGGACTGATGCCTTTTAGTGTTGAACCGATCTTTTGTTTTCCTTTTGCTTTTTCATCAGTAACATCAAGTAATCTGTGTGTAGGTAAAATGATCTGGGTTTTTTGGGAAATAAATAGATTTTTATGAACATCAACATTTAACTTATCCAGGGCCTCTATTTCTTCTTTTAATATTATAGGGTCAATTACAACGCCATTTCCGATCAAATTTTTGACATCAGGATGAAATATGCCGGAAGGTATTTGATGCAGCACATGTTTGGTAGCGCCATGGGTTAAAGTATGCCCTGCATTGGGCCCACCCTGGAACCTTGCAACAATATCATACCTGGGTGCAAGAAGATCTACGACCTTTCCTTTACCTTCGTCACCCCATTGTAACCCTAATATTACATCTACTGGCATTATTTATTTAATTTAAAATGAGTATCCGTTTGTTTATACCTAACTGTTTTACCCGCCTGCCTTGCTAATGTATTGCGGTTGGCGGGCAGGTTGACTGCATGCCACCCTAACGGCTGACCACCCGAAGGTGTGGCATCCATGCAATCATGAACCAATCTCCTATATTATTTCTTCAGGATTTTAGCGGCCTCCTCTTTGTTATTGATTATATTAAAAATTGCATTAAGTTTTGTGATGATCAATAATTTTTTGATCTGCTCAGAGGGGTTGATCAGCACAACCTCACCTCCTTTGTTCCTGAATTTTGTCAGTATTGTAATTAATACGCCAATCCCGCTGCTATTCATATACCGGACCCCGGATAAGTCAATAGCACAAAGCAGGATAGATTCACTGATCTTATCATTAATAATATCCATCAGATCTATACCGATATTTTCACCCAGCAGATCACCGGATAAAGTGACGAAAAGAATATTGTCTTTAACATTAATTTTGTGTTCCATAATAAAAAGTGCCTAAATTTAAAATGCCTAAAATACTTAAAATACCTTAAATTTTAGTTCACTATTAGTATTAACTTCCTTAATTATTTATTTCTGCTATTATTAGCAATTGTAGTAAAAATAGTAAGTAATTCACTGGACTCTTTATATTCTTCTTTAATTTCTTCACGGCTTAGCCATTTTAAATCAATGATAATTTCTAACCAATATTGAGTTTCACTTGCTTCAGTTTCACAGATTTTTATTTTATTCCAGAAATCTGCATTGCTTCTGGTTCGATTTACCTCACGATAATTTGCACCTATACTTGTTCCTGCTTTTGTAAGTTGATTTCTTACAATTTTTCCTTCAGGAGTATTGGGCAATCGTACAGATAAGCGGATAATTTGTACAGCAAACTTTTGAGTTCTTTTTTCAAGTTTTTTCGCAAATTCTTTTATGTCGTATTTATATTCTTTCATCATTTTAGATATTTTAAATTTTAGGCATTTTAGGCATTTTTCATTTTAGGCATTTCTTATTCCCACACTTCTCATCCATACATACCCCATATAAATTTAAAGAATGATCAATTACTTTAAAGTTTAGCAGCTCACCAATCATTGAACGGATGTTTTGTATTCTGGGATCACAAAATTCAACAACCTTTTGGCATTCAGTGCATATCAGGTGGTCATGCTGCTTGTAACCATAAGACTTTTCATACTGGGCCATATTTATGAATTGGTGTTTTGTCACCAGGTCACACGCTACCAGTAGATCTAAAGTGTTATACACGGTAGCCCTGCTGACCTGGTAATTTTTATTTTTCATACTGATATATAGCGAGTCAATATCAAAATGGTCATCTCTGGAATATATCTCTTCCAGTATAGCGTATCTCTCACGAGTTTTTCTCTGCCTTTTTTTTTCTAAAGATTGAGTAAAAATTTCTTTTACTTTATTATATGTGTCATTATTTAATACCATTATACGAATAATAAAATGCTAATATACTAATTTATACTAATGATACGAATATTTTTATTCTGCTTCTTAGTATACATTTCTTTTCTACGTAGTATCATAAAAACTTTTTCCTAATGTCAGTTTCAATGCGAACGATTCGTTTAGGTGCCAGGTAATGAGTATGGAAATTCACCATCAAACCAAGCTTTTTATCTAATGATTGAAGATAGCGCTGGATCTGATGATAGTCATCTTTTGTAATCATTCTTTGAGCTTTTATTTCGAGTATTATTTTATCCTCAATTAGAAAATCAACCCTGTTACCTGAATCATTAAAAACATGTTCTCTGATATATGGAATTTTTAATTCAATCAATAATTTTTCGATCAAATCACAATATTGTTTCTCTCTTGCAAACCTACCAAGCTGATTATGAACTTAGTACAATATTCCTACTATTTTATAAGACAACTCAGGATATATTAACTTCTCTTTTTTATTAGATATTAGCATTTACAAGTATTTGCATTAATCTCTTCAAGGCCTCAGCGATGGGCATTAGTATCATTAGTATAAATTAGTATATTAGCATTATAATTATTAGTATTAATTATCAAAACGAGTCACATCAAAAACAGAATTAACTTTTTTCAATTTTTTGATCAGTTTGTCCAGGTGTTTTGTGTCGTATACAAATAGCATGATCGTGCCATCAAATATGCCGTCATCACTATCAACCGTAATTGAACGCATATTAACCTTTAATTCATTTGAAATGACATCTGTTACATCTTTTATTAAGCCAACTCTATCAGTACCTTTAATTTTTAATCCTGCCAGAAAAGCCAATTCCTGTTGGGATGTCCATTTTGCTTTTACAATTCTATAGCCAAAATTGCTCATTAGTTTGATTGCATTCGGGCATGAAGCACGATGTATTTTGATTCCTTCACTAACGGTAATAAAGCCAAAAACATCATCGCCACGAATTGGATTACAGCATTTGGAAAGGGTATAGTCAATTTTTTCAAGCGAATCGCCTATCATCAGCATGTCAGATGAGACTCCACGGGTCTTTTTTATCTGCTGCTCAAAAGATTTCCCATCCATGAGCTGCTTAGATCTTTTTCCTGCTTGCTTGCCCTTAAATTCCACTACTTTCTTGATCGTCTTCGGGTCAATAGTACCTTTGGCTACTCTATAAAAAAAGTCTACTGAATTTTCCAGATTAAAATGTTCTGATAGCAGGTTGGTTATTTGATCATTGAGTTGCTTGCCAACTTGCTTTAATTTACGTTTGACGATCTCTTTACCCAGCGAGGCTATATCTTTCTTATCTTTTTTCAGATCAGCCTTAATTTTAGTTCGTGCTTTTGAAGTGGTAACAAATTGCAGCCAGTCCTCATTAGGTCTTTGTTTTTTTGATGTAAGAATTTCGACCTGGTCTCCATTTTTGAGAGCATAGCTTAGCGGAACTAATTTCTGGTTTACTTTGGCCCCAAGGCAATGTGTCCCTATTTGAGTATGTATGTCAAAAGCAAAATCAAGTGTAGTGGCTCCCTGAGGTAAAATTCGTAATTCTCCCTGTGGTGTGAAAATAAAGACTTCCTCATTAAACAGGTTGGTTCTAAAGTCGTTGAGGAAGTCAAGAGCACTTGAATCAGTGTGCTCCAGCGTTTCTCTGACCTTGTTTAGCCACTGGTCTAAACCAGATTCATTTGTAAGATTACCAGCAGCTTTGTATTTCCAGTGAGCCGCATATCCTTTTTCAGCAATATCGTCCATCCTTGAGGTACGTATCTGAACTTCAACCCATTGTCCTGTTTTACTCATCACAGTAGTGTGTAATGATTCATAACCGTTTGCTCTTGAAGTACTGATCCAGTCTCTCAATCTGTCAGGATTTGGTTTATAAAAATCTGATACTATAGAATAAACCTGCCAGCAAGCAGCTTTTTCATATTCATGATCAATATTATTTATAATTATTCTGATGGCAAACTTATCAAATACTTCTTCAAAAGTAATATTTTGCCTGCTCATCTTACTGAAGATGGAATATATTGATTTGGGTCTTCCTTTAATTCTGACATCTAAATTCGCTTTTTTTATTTCTGTTTGAATCGGTGCAGTAAAATACCTGATAAATCTATCCCTTACATCTTTTGATTTCCTGATCTTTTCATCAATTTGTTTATAGATGTCGGGTTGAGTATGCTTAAGATGCAGATCTTCCAATTCTGACTTGATTGAATAAAGGCCAAGCCGGTGCGCAAGAGGTGCATAGATATATATCGTTTCAGAGGCTATTTTTAATTGTTTATTCCGGGGCATACTAACTAAGGTACGCATATTATGCAGCCGGTCAGCAATTTTTACCAAGATCACCCGTACGTCATCAGAAAGAGTGAGCAGCATTTTTCTGAAATTCTCTGCTTGCTGCGAAGTGCCGTATTCAAAGACACCTGAAATTTTTGTCAGCCCGTCTATGATGCGCGCGACTTTCTTTCCAAACATTCTTTCAATGTCTTCTATTTCCAGGTCAGTGTCTTCAACAACGTCATGTAAGAGCGCTGAAACTATCGAAGTAGTGCCCAATCCAATCTCTTTAACAACGATTTCTGCAGTTGCCAAAGGATGGAAAATATAAGGTTCGCCCGACTTTCTGCGCATTTCTTTATGCGCCTCCATAGAAGTGTAAAAGGCTTTTTTGATGATCTTGACATCATCAGCTTTCAGGATTGGTTTGGCGTGCCGAAGCAGCGTCCTGTATCGCCTTAATATCTCTTTTTTCTCAAGCTCGGTATCAATATTGAGCATTTTTAATTTACGATTGAGTTTTGCAAAGCCTGCTACGAATTAATTCTTAAAAATAATAAAAAAATTAAAAACTAAGAAAATATTATTGATTAAAGAATAAATTTTCAGATTTTTAGGTCAAATTTAAACTCTTAACTAGTATTTGCATTAATCTCTTCGAGGTTTCAGCGCTGGCCATTAGTATCATTAGTATTCATTCGTATATTAGCATTTTTTTATTAGTATCATAAAATAGTATAAAAGTGCTCAGAAGACCACGAAGAAACCGGAAATCTGAAGTTATCAGATCGTTGGTTAAAGAAACTTCCCTTTCTGCAAACCTTATTTTTCCATTGTTTGTAATTGAAGGTAGCAATTGTGCCATTGAGGTAAATTCAATGCCTGGTATCTACCGGTATTCTACCGATAAACTTCCGGATGAAATAGATAGTTGTATAAATTTGGGCATAAAAGCTTTTGTAATATTTCCCTGTATAGATGAAAAGCTGAAAGATAAGCTTGCTTCTGAAAGTTATAATGAAGAGGGGCTTTACATTAAAGCGATTAAAAAAATAAGAGCTGATTTCCCTGACATTTGCATCGTCACTGACGTTGCTATGGACCCTTATAGCGCTGACGGGCATGACGGGATCGTAAAAAACGGAGAAATACTGAACGATGAAACGCTTGAAATACTTTCCCGAATGGCATTGGCGCAAGCCCGTGCCGGTGCTGATATTATCGGTCCGTCTGATATGATGGATGGAAGAGTGGGTTATTTAAGAAAAGAGCTTGACCGTGAAGGGTTTACAAATGTTTCTATTATGTCGTACACTGCCAAATATGCCAGCGCCTTTTATGGGCCATTTAGAGATGCTTTAGGATCTGCTCCTAAGCAGGGTGATAAGAAAACATATCAAATGGACCCTGCCAATATCAGGGAGGCCATGGTAGAAGCCCAACTTGACTATGAAGAAGGCGCTGATATTTTAATGGTAAAGCCGGCATTACCATATCTTGATGTTATAAAATTGCTCAATGAAAATTTTGATATACCCATTGCTGCGTATCAGGTAAGCGGTGAATACTCAATGATAAAAGCCGCTGCACAAAAAGGCTGGATAGATGGAGAAAAAGCTATACTTGAATCACTGCTAAGCATTAAAAGGGCAGGAGCAAAGATCATACTGTCTTATTTTGCTAAGGAATTTGCTAAAATTATAAATTTATAAACTATGAAAACTTTTGCGACAATCTTCCTTTTGGTGTTATCTTTTTCAAACTTTCAGAACGAAAAGATTGAAAATTTCACCCTCACCAATGCTTTTAACAATGCACGGGTTTCTTTATATGATTTTAGCAATGCTGAAGTAGTTGTTGTTATCTTTACCAGTAATTATTGTCCTTATTCCAAATTATATGAAAACAGGATCATCACTTTAGCAAAACAGTTTGAGAGTAGCAACGTACAATTCCTAATAATAAACTCAAATTCAGGCAGCAACGATTCTGTAGAAGAGATGAAAAAAAAATCTTACCCATTTCCTTATCTTTCGGACAAACAGCAAAAAGTTTGTAATCAATTTGGCGCTGCCAAAACTCCCGAAGCTTTTGTGCTGCGTAACAAAAACGGAAACTTTTACCTGGGCTACAAAGGAGCTATTGATGACAATCCCCAGGTAGAAAATGATGTCAACAACCATTATCTCAAAAATGCAATAGAAGCAATTATTAATGGGAGTCAACCAGCACTTAAAGAAAAAAGAGCTACCGGGTGTGTAATTAAGAAAAACTGACAATAGACAAGTGAGTGGAAATCATCCAGAGTACCCGGGACTGGATAGTTTGTTTTTTAGGGTCATCAATGAATTGCAGCCTATTCATCGGATGACTGGAGGATACAAGGTGAGGGGTCATCCGATGAATAGTAAGGTAGTGACAATAACTATGACTATAATTGAATTTTTAATTTTCCATTTAATTTATGAGATATACACCCATAGACAAAAAACTTTTTATTGAAAACAGGAAAAAGTTCATTAAACAACTGAAGCCAAATTCATTAGCGGTTTTCAATGCCAACGATATCATGCCAACCAATGCCGATGGTATCTTGCCTTTCAGACAAAACAACGACTTGTTTTATCTTTCGGGAATAGAGCAGGAAGAAAGTATCCTGTTGGTCTTTCCTGATGCAAAAGATAAGGATCGCCATGAATTATTATTTTTAAAAGAAACCAGCGAAAAAATTGCTATATGGGAAGGGCAAAAGTTAACCAAAAAAGAAGCTGCTAAAATTTCAGGCATTGAAAATGTGCTTTGGCTATCAGAATTCCACAATACATTTGTTGCCCTGATGAGTGAATGTGAAAGGATATATCTGAATACCAACGAACATGTCCGGGCAGTGGTGATCGTAGAAACACGGGATGCACGATTCATTAAATGGTGTAAAGAAAAATACCCCCTGCACCAATATGAAAGAAGCGCCCCGGTCATGCACCGGGTCAGGGCAATTAAATCAAAAAAAGAGATTGAGCTGATAAAACAAGCATGCAGCATCACAGAAAAAGCGTTCCTGAGAATATTAAAATTTGTAAAACCTGGCGTATATGAATATGAAATTGAGGCTGAACTATATCATGAATTTCTTAGAAACAGGTCAAGAGGGCCTGCTTATCAACCAATAATTGCTTCGGGCGCCAATGCCTGTGCCTTACATTATGTTGATAATGACCAGCAATGCAAAGACGGAGAGGTCATATTGATGGATATCGGGGCAGAATTTGCAGGCTATTGTTCTGACCTTACAAGGTGCGTTCCTGTAAATGGCAAATATTCAAAAAGACAGAAACAGGTCTATAACGCTGTGCTTAAAGGTTTGAAAGAAGCAAAAAAAATGCTGACAGTTGGCAATAACCTTGAAGACTATCACAAAGAAGTTGGTAAAATAATGGAAAAAGAGCTCATTGGTTTGGGTTTACTTGATGCTAAAGATGTTAAAAAACAGGACAAAAAAAAACCACTCTATAAAAAATACTTCATGCACGGCACCTCCCATCTCCTGGGCCTTGATGTACATGATGTTGGCAGTAAATACAGGCCTTTTGAAGAAGGAATGGTATTTACCTGTGAACCGGGTATCTATATCAAAGATGAAAAGCTAGGCATCAGGCTTGAAAATGATTTTCTTATCACAAAAAACGGCCCTGTTGACCTGATGGAGCATATACCTATTGAGGCGGAGGAGATTGAGGGGTTGATGAATGAGAAAAGTTGACAATTGACAGTTGACAATATTGCCAACTGCCTACTTTTTCAATATTCCATCAATTGCTTGCAATAAACCCTCTCACCGGCAGTCTTCTTAGATAAATCTCGGATGCTGCCGTGCGTTTCTGCCATTTAAAGCAACTGAACTAATGCAGCAACTATTGCAATACCAGCGACCATCATCCCGCCAAGCCGAAGGGTGAGACGCATTTCCAACTCACGTAATCGTATGTCAAGGTATTGTCTTGAAACAACCTGTTCATCAATAATTTCAGCCAGCGCTTCAGCTTGTGTCTCTGCCTGCTGTTGAGTAAAACCTGCTGCAATCATTTTTTAACATTTAATATTCTAACGGTTCTTGTTTGGTATGCCTGATCCTTATTATTCGTATTTCTTTCTCAGTATATTTATAGGTTACACGGTAGTTATATTTTTCAAAGGATCTGTAATTTCCAGGATTGTTTTTTTTATACTTGTCCAGACTATGTCTTTCTGGGTTTTCAGGTAATTTATCAATCATGTCTGAGATTGCAGTTTTTACTTTTTCTGCATTAGCTCGTGATCGTTCACTGATGTATTCATATGCTTTTTGCAAACTATTTTCAGCACTGGGTGCCCAGTTTATTTTAACTAGATTGTTTCTTACCATTCTTTCATATGTCGTTTTACATCCTCATGAGAAATAGATTTTCCAGCATCCATTTCTGCTTCTGCTTCATCCAACTCCTTATTATACTGTTCTATACTTATGCTGCCTTCCTGGTTGCTTTGTTGGTTATTTAACCCATAATCCAATAGACTTTTGATGGCTTGAATTAATGAGGCGTCATTAATTTGCTTGAAGCGCTCTATTATAGATAATTTTTCTGTCTGTATATTCATAATTTCTTTTTTTACAAATATAACGTTTTTTTTACAGTTATTGTTTCATTTAGCAGGCGTTGGTTATGATATTCACTCGTTATTAACAGGGAGCAAGGCGAAAAAAGGCCTGAGAGTAGAAACGCCAAGAGCGCCACGTTCCATACGCCCTGCGTTCCGTAAATCCAACATATTCTACTCTGACATTCCAAACCTGCAAGGTTTACAAAACCTTACAGGTTTAAAGATATATCCCAATCCCAATACAGGTGAATTTATTATAGAGATCAAAAACCTACGAGGTTTTGAAAACCTCGTGGGTTTGGGAACAGAAATTAAATTGCTAAACACAATTGGCCAGGTAATATACGTAGAAAAACTTGATAAAATAAAAGGAGCTTATCAAACGAAAATTGATATGAGCGCCTATCCAAAAGGCATTTATACTTTGAGAATTATCAGCAATGAAGGAGTAATAAATAAAAAGATAGTAGTTGAATAGTTACAGGTATACTAATTACGGGTTTGAAAGAAAAATTAAGCAATCACAAATAGTCTTTATTTATTTTCATTGTTAACCACGAATTACACTAATTTATTGAATTAAAACAAAAAAATTAGTGTAATTCGTGTAATTAGTGGTTTCTTTTTATTCTTTCAAGCTATGCGAAAACTCAAGACCCATGAACTAAAACGGCTATCCGTAGAACAGTACAAAGATACAAAAAAAAATCCTGTTGTAATTGTTTTAGATAATGTCAGGAGCCTGAATAATGTTGGTTCTGCGTTCAGATCATCCGATGCATTTTTGGCAGAGAAAATATATTTGTGCGGCATTACCGGCAAGCCCCCTCACAGGGAGATCAATAAAACGGCTCTGGGCGCTGCCGAATCTGTTGAATGGGAATATGTTAAAAACACCATTGATATCATAAAAAAATTAAAAAAAGAGGGTTATACTATTATTGCATTGGAGCAAACTGACGAAAGCCAGCAGTTACAGAATTTTCAGCCTCAACGAAACAAAAAATATTGTTTTGTATTTGGCAATGAAGTGTTCGGTATAAGTGATGAGGTGGTCAATAACGCTGATCTGTGCCTGGAAATCCCCCAATTTGGTACCAAGCATTCTATCAATATCGCAGTGAGTATAGGGATTGTGTTGTGGGATTATATTTCTAAAATAGAACATAACTAAGTAATTTAATCAAAACTTTTCAACCTTCTAACTTTCCAACTTTATAACCTTCTGTTTAATTTCTTTACCATTTCATTCTTCCATTCATAAAAATCACCACTGATTATTCTCTGCCTCGCTTCATTGACCAGCCACGTGTAAAATGACAAATTGTGGATGCTTGCGATCTGGGCGCCAAGAATTTCATTACTATCAATTAAATGCCTCAGATAAGCTTTAGAGTAAGATTGGCTTACATAGCTATCGTCTAAAGCTTCATCAACAGGCTGAAAATTATTTTTCCATTTTTTATTTCTGATGTTAATAATACCTTCAGAGGTATACAGCCAGCCGTTTCGTGCATTGCGGGTAGGGATCACACAATCAAACATATCTACGCCCAGCGCAATACATTCCAGGATGTTTTCTGGCTTTCCCACACCCATCAGGTATCTTGGCTTATCTTCAGGCAGGATATTACATACCACTTCTGTCATTTCATACATTGTTTCAGAGGGCTCACCCACAGACAAACCGCCTATGGCATTGCCCTCACAATTGAAAGAGGCTATCGTTTTGGCAGAGATCTTCCGCAAGTCTTTATACACGCTTCCTTGTACAATTGGCAGCAGCGTCTGACTATAATTAAATGGACATGGGGTATCTTCAACTCTTTCACAGCATCGTTTCAACCAGCGATGGGTCATTTCCATTGATCTCTTTGCGTAAACATGATCACAAGGGAAGGGGGTACATTCATCAAATGCCATGATAATATCTGCCCCGATACTTCTCTGAATATCCACTACATTTTCTGGCGTAAATGTATGTTTCGATCCGTCAATATGAGATTGAAATGTCACACCCTCTTCATTGATCTTCCTGATCTTTGACAGCGAATAGACCTGGTATCCACCGCTATCGGTTAAAACCGGTTTATTCCAGCCGATGAACTTATGGATCCCCCCAGCCTTTTTTATTATATCAATACCTGGCTTTAAATATAAGTGATAGGTATTGGAAAGGATTATCTCTGCCTTGATGTCATGCTCAAGCTCTCTTTGATGCACAGCTTTTACAGATCCTGATGTTCCAACAGGCATAAAGGCAGGTGTTATGACCCTGCCGTGATCGGTGATCATCTCGCCTGCTCTGGCTTTGGAGTTTTTATCTTTTGATATTAGGTTGAATTTCATTTACTTGGCAAATAAAATAATTAATTTCCATAATTTTGAAGTATTTCCATTGTAATAACGGGAAAAAACCCAAACTCAAAATTGATTTTGTGATTCCTAATATATTCAAAAGCAATATCATAAGGATCCCGATTCTTACCACAGTTGGGATCCTGATCATTTTTTTTCTCCTCAACCAGCTTTTCCCGCTTAAAGTCAACATTGAATACTCCCAGATCATCACTTCTTCAAAAGGTAAGGTTCTACACGCTTTTTTAACCAGCGATGAGAAGTGGCGTATGAAAACAGAGCTGAATGAAATTATTCCGGAGCTTAAAAAAGCAATAATTTACAAAGAAGATAAATATTTCTATTACCATTTCGGGATCAATCCTGTCTCCATAATACGGGCGCTCTATAATAATACCCTTCAAAACAAAAAGACTTCTGGCGCCTCTACCATTACCATGCAAGTGGCAAGGCTGCTTGAACCAAAAGAAAGAACCTACGTCAACAAGTCAATAGAGACGTTTCGGGCCATACAGCTTGAATTTTATTACAGCAAAGATGAAATACTTCAGCTTTACCTGAATCTGGTTCCTTATGGCGGCAACATAGAAGCTGTAAAATCTGCATCACTGCTCTACTTTCAGCGCAACCCCGATCATTTGAGCCTGGCACAGATCGTTACCCTAACGATCATACCCAACCGGCCTAATTCATTGACACCAGGGCAAAATAACGATCTTATCGAAAAAGAACGGAACCGGTGGCTTAAGAAATTTAAAGCAGATCATATTTTTCCTGAAAATATGATTGAAGATGCACTCAACGAACCCCTGAAAGCACAAAGACATCAAGCCCCTAAATTTGCTCCGCATTTTTCTTACCGGCTAAAATCGAAATACCCGGGCAAAGCAATCATCAAGACTCATCTTGATGGAAATATTCAAAATAAGGTTGAGTTGATAACCTATAATTATATTCAGCGATTAAAACATTTTAATATTCATAATGCAGCCGTTATTGTTATTAAAAACAAATCTGTAGTGGACGGGCATGTTGAGCGACAGCGAAATCCCGATTCTGTCGGGGCTCGTCCTGTTGTAATAGCCTATTTAGGAAATGCTGATTTTTCCGATACAGAAAATGCAGGGCAGGTGGACGGAATAAAAGCAGTACGCTCTCCAGGCAGCACGCTCAAACCTTTCGTATATGCCTTAGCGATTGACAAAGGCATCGTCACCCCAAAAAATACGATCACAGATGTGCCCGTTAATTTTGGCGGATACAGTCCTGAAAATTTCGATAAAAAATTTCATGGAAAGGTTACGATTGAACAAGCTCTTGCCTATTCATTAAACGTGCCAGCTGTAAAGTTGCTGGATGAGGTCGGAGTTCCTGCATTTATAGATATTTTTAATAAAGCAGGCTTCACGCAGATAAGCAGAGATGAGAACAAATTAGGGCTGTCAGTAATACTGGGTGGATGCGGGGTAACATTAGAAAAGTTAGCAACACTCTATGCAGCAATGGCAAATGATGGAAAATATTGTGAATTGAAATGGGTGAAAGCCCGATCACTACAAAACAAAAAAAGTCAACTAATTTCCAGTGCCTCCACATATATGATCACAGAAATACTTACCAAGCTCACGAGACCCGATCTGCCCAACAATTACCAGAGCAGTTACCATGTACCTAAGATTGCCTGGAAAACGGGTACTTCATATGGCAGACGGGATGCCTGGAGCATCGGATTCAATAAGAATTATACCATTGGAGTATGGGTGGGCAATTTTTCAGGAGAGGGGTCTTATGAACTGACAGGCGCCCGGATCGCTACTCCGCTCTTATTTGAGATATTCAATACTATAGAATATAATTCGCAAGCTGACTGGTTCTTACCTCCTCAAGAGATCAAGTTCAGGTTAGTGTGTGAAGAAAGTGGTTTTGTACCCAATACTTTTTGCAAAAACCAGATAGTTGATTATTTTATTCCTACGATCTCGTCCAACAAAAAATGTGAGCATTTAAAGCAGGTCTGGGTTTCCGCTAAAGAGACATTTTCATATTGTACCAGTTGTTTGCCTGAATATGGATACAAGAAAAAATTATACCCAAACCTGCCGCCTGAATTAATAACCTGGTACGAAGCAGAAAATATTGCTTATTCAAAGATCCCTGAACATAATATAAATTGTACACGGGTATTTAAACAGCACGCGCCTGCCATAACTTCACCCATAGATGGAAAAGAATATATTGTAGATAACCAAACCGAGCTAATGCTCACATGCCAGGCAGACAATGAAGTAAATAAAGTGTATTGGTATATTAATGATAAGTATTATAAAGCTGCTCATGCAGGCGATAAAGTTTTCTTTATTCCTGAAAGCGGGGCAATAAAAATATCATGTAGTGATGATAAAGGCAGGAATTCGGATATTTGGATAAGGGTTTTTAGGCAATAATTCAATAATTATTATTCAATTTTAAATATTCTTTTGTATTTATTTGAAACTAATTGCATTATATTTGCGTAAATTTGTTACATTTTATAACCTGTATCGTAATGACAATTAGAGAAAAATATAAGCAATTAAGAAACCAATCATTTGTTAAAAAAATGATTATTGATTCTGTTTATGCCACTATGAAATTGGAAGGACAAGGTATTACGAAAAATAAGTTATTACAATTATACAATATGGTTATTAAAGAAAAAACTATTCAAGCGGGATAATCTGCTCTCTAATCTTTTTTTCGAGCAAAGAATAATCATACTGGTCTGCTTTTCTAATAGCCTGTAAATATTCCTCTCTTTTTTCTCCTTCTCTGTGATAAAGTTTAATATTCTGATAGCCCTGTTGTTTTGCAATTAAATCGGTGATTAGTCTTGCTGTCCGTCCATTGCCATTGTTGAATGGGTGAATAAAAACCATCCTGTGATGGGTATAAGCTAAACATTTTATCAAATCTTCCTGCCCTCTAATCCTGCTAATCCTATAATTTAATTCATCTGTATATTGGTACATTAGATTCGGTACTTTGGAATAATGAGGAGGTTGATGCTGTCCTACAACTATATTTATTATTCTTAACTTTCCTGCCCAATCATATAAATGACTAAAAGCTGTTTGATGAACTTTTAGTATAATTGAAACTGACGTCTTAATATCTGCATCTAAATCAAGGATATATTGTTCTGCCCGGATAATGCCTTTAGCTTCTTCTTCATTGAGTTTTGCTTTATCAAAAATTCCGAGCAAATTGTCTTCAACCGTAGGAGTATAATCGCTCATAACTAAAAAAACACAATACACCCCATTAAATAAAAGAGCTTTAACAGGGCAGGCAGATTTTAAAAGATTACATAGATTACAAATGAGCACTGTTTCTACCCACTCATAGAAACCAAAAACTCCTCATTTCCTTTAGTCCCTTTCATTTTTCCGAGCAAAAATTCAATCGCTTCATTTGAGTTCATGTCAGACATGAGTTTCCGTAAGATCCAGATACGGGAAAGCTCTTCCTTATCTATCAATAATTCTTCCCGCCTTGTACCTGAAGCCGGAACGTCAATTGCAGGGAATATACGTTTGTTTGCCAGCTTTCGGTCCAATTGTAATTCCATATTACCGGTACCTTTGAATTCCTCAAAGATCACTTCATCCATTTTGGAACCTGTTTCTATCAATGCAGTTGATACAATTGTTAGCGATCCACCGTTTTCGACATTTCTTGCAGCGCCAAAAAACTTCTTGGGCTTGTGCAAAGCATTGGCATCAACGCCACCTGACAAGATCTTTCCGGAAGAAGGCGTCACCGTATTATGCGCTCTGGCAAGCCTGGTAATAGAATCAAGCAGTATAACAACATCATGCCCACATTCTACCATTCTTTTTGCTTTCTCCAGCACAATATCGGCAATTTTCACATGTTTTTCAGCGTGTTCATCAAATGTAGAAGCAATTACTTCAGCTTTAACACTCCGTGCCATATCAGTAACTTCCTCCGGGCGCTCATCAATTAGCAATACTATTAAGTACACTTCAGGATGATTTGTAGCAATTGCATTGGCGATATCTTTTAGTAAAACCGTTTTACCGGTTCTGGGCTGTGACACGATCATGCCTCTTTGCCCTTTACCAATAGGTGAGAACATATCTACAATTCTTGTTGTGTAAAGTGATGGAGAAGTAGAGAGATTTAACCGTTCATCCGGGAACAATGGTGTCAGGTGTTCAAAAGGAATACGATCACGGATATCATCAACAGTCTTTCCATTTATGTATTCAACCCTTAGCAGCGCAAAATATTTTTCGCCCTCTTTT
The DNA here is from genome assembly GCA_019456305.1 of Cytophagales bacterium. Classification (NCBI taxonomy): domain Bacteria; kingdom Pseudomonadati; phylum Bacteroidota; class Cytophagia; order Cytophagales; species Cytophagales bacterium. The sequence continues at coordinate 16,314 of VRUD01000023.1, forward strand.
GGTGGTCTGATCTTACCTCTTACGGTATCTCCGGTCCTTAATCCAAAAAGCTTTATTTGAGAGGGTGAAACATAAATATCATCAGGACTTGCGAGGTAGTTGTAGTCAGCAGATCTCAGAAAACCATAGCCATCCTGCATGATCTCCAATACCCCATCATTTTCAACCATACCGTCAAAATTCCTGATGTTATTTGCATAGCCGGATTTTTTGCTGACAGATTTATTTTCTTTTTCTTCCTTAGTTTCTTCGCTATGCTCAGGACGGGCTTTTGTAATATCTTTAGTTTCAGCTATATCCTCAGATTCACCGGCCTTCGTGTCCTGACCAGCTTTGTCCACGCTATCTGGGGATGTATCGAAAGAAATAATACTCTTATCTACCCCTATTTCAAAAGAGCCTGATGGTGAATCATCACTTTTGTCAGGTTGAATATCAACCTGGTCAGATTCTTTCTGGGAAGGCATTTTCTCTGATCCGCTTATACCTTCCTGCTTTCCATCAAGGCTTGATTGGCCTGTCCCGCCTGCCTCGATGCTATTGGGGACAGGGTCGGAATCGGTTTTTTTCTTCGTTTCCATGTTTTCGTTGAGTTGCCCACCTGCCACTTCGGGCTGGGGAGAAATTGCTTGTTGATCCAATATTTTAAAAACCAGATCATTTTTTGAAAGCTTCTTATACTTTTCTACGCCTATTTTTTTGGCTATGTCAAAAAGCTCCGATTCAAGCTTGACATTAAGTTGTTCAATCGTGTACATATAATAATTTTTAGTTGGGTGTTTTTGTGTAACGCGACATACTTCTCGCAGTATATATTAATTGTATCTTATAAGACTTCAAAATCCTTCTTACGCCTGCCTGGTAGCAGACAGGGCAGGCAAACACCTGACCCCGCCAAAGGCGGGGTCAAAATCCCAAACAAATCCCAATTACAAAATTCCTACCGAATATTCTGGATTGAAGCTTGACTTTGAAAAAAACAGTATATTTTATTGGAAATTATCAATTACATACTGCGCGGACCTCAAATATTAAATAAATGATTTATAAAGTGATATTCCCTTAAACCGGGGCGTGAATTACTTGTTACAGAGATATGATATATATAATTATCAGCTCAAATGAAGTTTAAAAATGCAATGATATGGCTTTATATTTTAATTTGCAATTAATTCCCTATTAATTTTAAAAAAAAATTAATAGCTCATTCAATAATAAGTTTATCAGTTGCAAATAATTTACCATTAATATAGACTTTATAAAAATATAAACCTTTAGGGCATCTCTAAAAACTACACCATACATTCCCCTCTATCAAGAGGGGCAAGGGGTGTGTTTTAAAAAATATGTAGTTTTTAGAGATGCCCTAAAGTCAAGATTGGTTTTTGACTGTCCTTCAGTGAGGAATGATTTATACAAATTTTGTCCTGCAATATAAAAAAATAATGTGAACCTATAAATTATTTCGTTTGGTTCTTATTCCTTTTTTATATAATTTCGTGTAGTTATTAAAAATAGTTATATTCGTATCTGAAAATAAATATTAATGTATGACTTAACGAAATAAAAATATGCATAAAATGTTAAATATAAAACCAGATTCACAGCAATATATTGAGGATCTCCATTATGATGGAGAAGGTGATGAATTTTATCATAAATATGAAAATCAATGGATTGCGATTGTAAACAAGCACGTGGTAGCTTTTGGGAATGATCCCTTAAAAGTTAAAAAAAAGCTGCACAAAAAACCGGAAAATCTAATTATGAAATCCCAATCAAATTTATTGAAAGTGCAGGAGCAATATTATAATGTAAAAATTATTATATTTGTCTCTGAAAAAAAATATTAAAGTATAACAAATAAGAAAAAATTCTATTTTCATTTAATTATACACTTATTTTGTATTAATTCTGTAATAAAATAATAATAGGATTATGTCTAGTATAAGACTTTCTGCAAAAGCCAAATCAGTGATAAACAAACTGGTTTCTTCCAAAGATTCAGATAATAAAGGATATATTGCAGCTTTAGATTCTGCCAATGGCGAATATTTTTTAGGTAAAACGATTGTTGATGCTTCCAAAAAGGGCCGAATAGCAAGAAATAATCCCAAAGCAATTTTTCATTTTATTAGAATTGGATATCCATCAGTAGATGTACTCAAAAATGTCAGACTACAAGGTAAAATAATTGAACATTATTTACCGAAAATTTATGCAAATAATATTTGATTTTGAACATGATAAAATACTATTTCATAATTAATCACTGAATTAAACAACAAAAATATAGCGTTGAGCTGTAATTCTTAAAGCAGAAAACTATATAATCATCAACACAACTAAGGATAAATACACTGTTCACATGACGATGAAAGCCCTTGAAAATAAACTTCCTGCCGAAGAATTCATACGGGTTCATCGTTCTTATATTGTCAGAAAGGAAATGATTTTATTGGATACCGATATTATTATTGAAGGGCATTGCTTATCTTTGTGAGAATAACAAATATAATTCTTTATACAGATGAAAACAATCGTAATACAATCTGCAAATGATGAAGATTCCAGCTTCCTGTTAAAGTTTGCCAGAAAAATGAAAATGAAAGCCCGGTTCATTGATGAGGAAGAACTGGAAGACCGCTGGCTTGCAAAATTAATTGACGAAGGGATGAAAGAGGAAGGAGAAATTCCAGTCGAAAAAGTTCTTGACAAGCTGCGCAAGTAATGGAAATAATAATTAAACCGAGCTTTAACAGGGATATAACCATTCGGGATAAAGCGCTTAAGAAAACCCTTGAGTCGAAAATTTTGCAGATAATACGTGCAAAAGACATTTCACATATCACTGGGCTTAAATTGCTGAAAGGGTATTCACGTCATTACAGAATAAAAGTTTCAACGAAAAAGAAAGAGTATCGGGTTGGCGCTGTTATACGGGACAAAAAAATTTGGCTTGTCCGGTTTTTACACCGCAGAAAAATATACAAGAAGTTTCCTTAAAAACTATGGGATATGAAAAAAACAAAATGATTTTTTTTGAAACAAATACATATAAACCATGACTTAACAAACTAAAACATAACAAAAAAGTTGCGTTGCTGACGTTTCTCTAACAATAACTACAAGAAAATATATAAAAAAATAATGTGAACCTATAAATTATTTCGTTTGGTTCTTATTTCTTTTTTATATAATTTCGTGAAGTTATTAAAAATAGTTATATTTGTACTGAACTAAACCCCCACACCAAATCAAAGCTGTACAATAGCATATAAATAAAACTTAATAATTTGGTGTAGGGGGAAACAAGAAAAATATATAGAAAAAAAATTAGGGATTAATAATGTTAAAATTAAATATAAAATTACAACCCGAAACAGAAGAAAAAATAAGGCTAATGTTAGCTCAACATTCAGATAAGGAAATTTTTTTTCAAGGTATTATCAAACACAAAATCAATGAATTAAAAAATGGAATTGTCAATATTAAAATTGATTTACAACAATTTGAAGAAAAATACAATCTCTCTACTGAAGATTTTTATAACAAATTTATTAACGGTGAATTGGGTGATGAAGAAGATTTTTTGATCTGGTCAGGCATTTACGAAATGCAATTAAGAAATGAGAAAGAATTAAAAAAATTTGAATGATTGAAGTATATTTTGACAAAATAGAAAACACAATTTTATTTTTCAAAGTTAAAATAAAATTTTATTCAATAACCAAAAAAGCCTATAATGAAAAGCAGGGATTTATAAAAGGAGAAATTCATTTTATCAATGATAGTCGGTTTTATTTTATTGAAGTGAAAGATGTTGAGTTAAGGACAAAAGATAAATACAGTTATCATTATGTAGATAAAGACAATACTTTGATTTTTCGATATGACAATGCGGATCATCATAAAGAAATCACTACATTTCCACATCATAAACATTTGCCTAATAATAAATTAATTGAAAGTGTAGAGCCCGAATTATTCGATGTATTAATTGAAACACAAAAAAAATCGCGTGGTAAATAAAGGTTTTTTTGTTACTAAAAAAAATAATTATATTCACATTGAACTAAACCTCCACACCAAATCAAAGCTGTACAATAGCATATAAATAAAACTTAATAATTTGGAGTGGGAGTAAACAAGAAAAATATAGTGTAAAAAAGAAAAAAACATAACAAAAAAGTTGCGTTGCCCCGCACATAAATTATGTGCGGGGCGTTGCTGACGTTTCTCTGGAAATGCCAAAATTATATGAATATTTAGGAATTGTAGTTCGATTCTTTTCAGAAGAGCATGAACCAGTTCATATTCATGCTTTTTATGGTGAATATCAACTTAAAGTTGAATTGATTATTAAGAGTGGAAAAATTGTAACTATCAAATATAAAAATGTTATATGAAAGTAACAAAAGTTAAATATTTGTCAGGTTACAAGCTTGAAATTAAGTTTAATGATGGAAAAGTAAATGTAGTTGATTTTGAGAATTTTTTTAATAAATCTCAAAATCCAATGATTTCTAAATACAAGAATATTAATAAATTTAAAAAAGTAGAAATTGACACTGGCTTTCTTTCATGGAATAATGGTGAAATGGAAATTTCATCTCAAACTCTTTATTATAATTAGAAAATTTATTATATTTACTTCTTAGAATAAATATTAAAGTATGACATAACGAAATAAAACATAACAAAAAAATTGCGTTGCTGACGTTTCTCTGACAATAACTACAAGAAAATATATAAAAAAATAATAATAGGATTATGTCTAGTATAAGACTTTCTGCAAAAGCCAAATCAGTGATAAACAAACTGGTTTCTTCCAAAGATTCAGATAATAAAGGATATATTGCAGCTTTAGATTCTGCCAATGGCGAATATTTTTTAGGTAAAACGATTGTTGATGCTTCCAAAAAGGGCCGAATAGCAAGAAATAATCCCAAAGCAATTTTTCATTTTATTAGAATTGGATATCCATCAGTAGATGTACTCAAAAATGTCAGACTACAAGGTAAAATAATTGAACATTATTTACCGAAAATTTATGCAAATAATATTTGATTTTGAACATGATAAAATACTATTTCATAATTAATCACTGAATTAAACAAGAAAAATATAGTGTAAAAAAGAAAAAAACAACAAGAAAATTGATAAACTAAAAACAACCGAAACATGAGGAATTTAACATTAAACATCAAAAACGCAAGCGACTATCAGCTTCTTTTGCAACTGGCAAAGCGGCTTGGGTTAGATATTTCAGTTACCGCTGAAAAAAAAGAAAAAGTACAAACAAAGCAAATGCGAAATCTTTACAAGTTACTCGATTCAGTGAAGAAAAACGAATTATTCAAAGAAATCAAGGATCCTGTAAAATGGCAAAAAGAATTACGAGATGAATGGAGATAAACTTCTTTTTGATAGCAACATCATCATATATTTATCCAAAGGGCTTCTGGATGCAAAAGAATTTACAAATGCGGAAGATGTACCTCATATTTCAGTTATTACATATATGGAAGTAATGGGCTACCGTTTTAAACGGGTAAAGGAGAAGAGATTTATAGAAAAATTTTGTGCAGATGCTTACATCCTTTCATTGGATGATGAAATCGTTAACAAAGTTATTGCGTTACGAAAAGAAAAAAATATCAAACTTCCTGATGCAATCATCACAGCAACAGCTTTAAAAAATAAAATGCAATTAATAACACGCAACACAGTAGATTTCAAAAACATTAAAGGACTTAATCTTTTTAATCCATTTGATAATAATAAAGAATAAATTTTTAAACCATGACTTAACAAACTAAAACATAACAAAAAAATTGCGTTGCTGACGTTTCTCTAACAATAACTACAAGAAAATATATAAAAAAATAATGTTCACCCCGTTAGATAATTTTTATTGAAAATATAGCTTATATCAAGGTCTTTATCTAACGGGGTGAACCTATAAATTATTTCGTTTGGTTCTTATTTCTTTTTTATATAATTTCGTGTAGTTATTAAAAATAGTTATATTTGTATCTGAAAAAAAATATTAAAGTATGACATAACGAAATAAAACATAACAAAAAAGTTGCGTTGCTAACGTTTCTCTAACAATAACTACAAGAAAATATATAAAAAAATAATGTGAACCTATAAATTATTTCGTTTGGTTCTTATTCCTTTTTTATATAATTTCGTGTAGTTTTAACTAAACAAGAAAAATATAGTGTAAAAAAGAAAAAGACATAATAAAAAAGTTGCGTTGCTAACATTTCTTTTATAGAAATCGACCAAAATCTTAGAACAGAAAGAAATGGCTTAGGAAACGCATCCTTCGGGGTGTGTTCTTTCTTGCTATTTTCAGTTCTGTTCGGGTGCTTGGTCGTACCTCTATATGCTGGGAATTAAGCAGAGGTTCACGCCCTTTTTTGTTGCCTAACTTTTAAATCAATTATCTATTTTGTCTTTAGAACTTCAAAGACAACAAAAATTACAATCATGAAAAAATTATTAGTTTTATTAAGCAGTGTTTTACTTTTAAGTAATTCATTTGCGCAAAATTACCAATGGGCGAAAGGAATCGAAGGTACAGGTAAAAGCAGAGCTATCGCAGCGGATGGCACAGGGAATGTATATATTAAAGGAACGTTCGTTGGCACCTGCGACTTTGACCCGAGCCCCACAACGGTCAATATTACAGCAGTTACAAGTGCTGACATTTACATTGCCAAATACAATTCATCTGGCAACTATTTATGGGCTATAAGCATTGGAGCTACTATCGATGATAATACTGATAATGTAGGCAGACACTATATCGCTGTGGATGACTCGGGAAATGTATACATCACCGGGCATTTCAGGGGCACTGCCGATTTTGACCCGGACACGGCAACGGCTAATCTCACATCAGTTGGTTTTGCTGACATTTTCTTTGCCAAATATGATGCGAATGGCAATTACATCTGGGCAAAAAGCATCGGCAGCATTAATCCAGACAATGGCCTTGCAATTTTTGTTGATGACACAGGAAATGTTTATATTGGAGGATCTTTTTCCGGTACAGCCGATTTTGACCCCGGTCCCGATACGGCTAATATAATTCCGGTAGGCAATAACCCCTTATTCTTTGCCAAATACGATGCAAACGGTAATTACCTTTGGGCTAAACAGGTGGGAAGCCAGGACAACAATTCGGTCATGAGCTTATCTGTTGACCCAAGCGGCAACATCCATATTACGGGGTTCTTTACTTACACAGCCGACTTTGACCCGGGTCCTGATACGGCTAATTTAACAGCTGCCAATATGAATGTGTCTGTTTTTGTTGCTAAATATGATAATAACGGGAATTACCTTTGGGCTAACAAAATCGGAGGCGGAGCTGCATGTCAGGGTCAAAGCATTGCGCTGGATGCATCGGGTAACATATTTGTAACCGGATATTTCACTTTTACAGATGACTATGATCCTGGACCTGATACCGCTAACCTCACACCTGTGGGTGGTAATGATATTTTCTTTGCCAAATACGATACGAGTGGTAATTATATTTGGGCAAAAAGTATCGGGAGTATTAATAATGACGGAAGTAATGATATTGTAGTGGATGGAACAGGAAGTATATATATCGAGGGGAATTTTATGGGAACAGTCGACTTCGACCCTGATACTGGAACAGCCAATTTAACTTCTGCTTCTGCCGGACAGTGGGACTTCTATTTTGCAAAATATGATACGAATGGCAATTACATCTGGGCTAAAAGCATCGGAGGCATAAGCAATGATATTGTCTTGAACATGGCGTTGGATATCCAGGCAAACATTTATATTACTGGGTACTTCGACACCGATACGCTTGATTTTGACCCGGGTCTCGGTACTGCCAATCTCTTCGGAGTAGGTGGTGATAACATCTTTTTTGCCAAATACAGCCAGCCCTGCACGCCTTATATCCCGACCTACACCGACACCATCGCCCTCATCCTCCACGATGGTATAAACTGCATTGACTACCCCATCGTAAAAATCGGCAGCCAATGGTGGATGGCAGAAAATGTGAACGCTACACTTTATGCAGATAGTACATCCTTAGTTGACGGCACCGGAGCAGGTGATATTACAGGCAACTATACTACCAAGTACTATTTTAATTATGCTGATAACCCAGTTAACGGTGATATTTATGGCAAACTCTACACCTGGCAAGCTGCTATGAACGGAGCCGCAAGCAGCGATTCCATTCCAAGCGGTGTGCAAGGCGTTTGCCCCTCCGGCTGGCATTTACCAAGTGATGCTGAATGGTGTACTATGGAAAACACAGTAGAAGCAGGCACTGACCCGGGCTGTAGTATAACAGGTTGGAGAGGAACCAATACAGGCGGTGACCTTAAAGAAACTGGCACAACTCATTGGTTAACTCCCAACACTGGTGCTACCAACGCCAGCGGTTTCACGGCCCTTCCGGGCGGTCAGCGCTCTGCAGGTGGTTCGTTCTTCTCCGATGTTAGCAATGACGGCCTCTGGTTGACAGCTACGGAAATTAGTGCTACCACTGCCTGGTGTCGCTCCCTGCACTATAGTTTTGTTCAGGTGGAACGCCGTAGCGTCACCACTAAGGACTTCGGCATTAGCGTACGTTGCGTAAAGGACATTGACAATTTGATTAATCTGACTATTTCAATTACTGATTCTACAAATGTCACTTGCTACGCGCTTGCCAATGGCTCTGCAACGGCTACTGCCACAGGTGGAACAACGCCCTACACCTATTCGTGGAACACTCTGCCCGTACAAACTGATTCCGTTGCGACCGGGCTTGCCGCGGGAACTTATACGGTTACAGTAACAGATTCAAGTAGCAATACCGCAACCGATTCCGTTACTATCACCGAACCATCCATAATTCAATCTTCAGCATCGGATACCATCTGCCAGGGCGACAGCGTACAGTTACCGAACGGGGCGTGGGCAACAGCAGCAGGCACATATTACGATACCCTGTCGGCTTTGAACGGCTGCGACAGTGTAATTGTTACTGCTTTAACAGTCAATCCAAAGCCTGTGATCAATACATTTACCGTAACCTCAATAGGCTGCACTCCGCTTAATAATACTATTTGTGGTACAGCAACTGGTGCAACTATTTACATCTGGGATTATGATGATGGGGGTTTACCAATTAATGGAACAAGCGATTCTTGTTTAACCTATGTCTATCTTAACACGATAGGCACCCCGGTTTTTTATGATCCAACACTAATTGTTGAAAACAGTGATGGATGCAGCGATACAGCTACAGCAACAGTTACGGTTTTACCATCGGTCGCTGCTGCATTTACTGCTTCGCCAGATACGGCCGGCTGTCATCCCTTTACGGTTGATTTTATAAATTCCTCAACAGGTGCGAGTAATGGTTACCTGTGGGATTTTGGAGATGGAAGCCCGGCAGTTAATGATACAAATCCTACCCATATATTTACCAATACAGCAAGCTTGGTTGATAGTATTTATACCGTTAGATTGATCGCTACCGGTTTTCCGATCTGTAAAGATACTGCTGTACAACAAATATTAGTACATCCAACACCAACAGCAAGTATTACAGGCACAGATCTAAGCTGTACCGCAGCTAATGATGGGGCTGCTGACCTGACAGCTTCCGGTGGCGCTCCGCTTTCATACAACTGGTCTAACGGAGATACTACTGAGGATATCATGGGCTTGTCTGTTGGTACCTACACGGTGATCGTTACCGATACGAATGGCTGTACTGATACAGCCACTGCAATAGTTGGGTCACTCCCTGAAATGACCCTGGCCATCACCCCAACAGATGCCACTTGCGGCAATCCGGATGGCAGCGCATCGGTTACTGTTACCAATGGCGGCACCCCTCCTTATTCTTATTCCTGGTCAAGCGGTGATACACTGCCCGATGCAGACAGCCTGGCCTCAGGTATTTATATTGTAACAGTTACAGATACCAATGGATGCTCCAGCTTTGCCCTTGCTACGATCAGTGATGCAAACGGGCCTGTGATCAATATCATTACAACTACAAATATAACCTGTAATGGCGGTTCAGATGGCGTAATAGGCGTGAATGTAACCGGGGGTACAACACCTTATACTTTACAATGGTCAAATGGCAGCACATCAAATATTATTTTCAACCTGGTTGCCGGGCCCTATGAACTGACGGTTACAGATTTTGCCGGTTGCATTGCCAATAAAAGCGTTACGCTTATCCAACCTGACGCACTGAGCTTATTAATAACCACTACCGATGCCAATTGCAGCAGCAACGATGGAAGCGCAACGGTGAATGTAAGTGGTGGAAACGGTGGCTATACTTACTCATGGTCTAATGGCGGCACAGCTTCAACTGATACCGGGCTGGCAGCAGATGTTTATACTGTAACCGTTACAGATGTTAGTGGCTGTAAAGATTCAGCCAGCGCTGCTGTAAGCAATATTGGCGGGCCTGCTATCACCATAGATTCTATCATAGACGGGGGCTGCGGAGCTGATCTGGGTTCAATATACATCAGCGTAACAGGCGGTTCGGGAGACTATACTTACCTGTGGTCAAACAGCTCTGCTGCACAGGACCTTGTTGGCGTATCGTCAGGAACTTATAGTGTGACAGTAACCGATACTACGAACAGTTGTATCGCAACTGTAAGCGCTCATATAGCCGGTGTGCCTGCAACAGATGCTTCAATATGCCTTGTTACGGTTGATAGCGCAACGGGCAGCAACCTTGTAGTATGGGAGAAGCTGCAGACACAGGGCGTTCAATCCTACAATATTTACAGGGAGAGTTCACAAGCCGGCATCTATTATTTGATAGGAAACGTTCCTGTTGACAGTGTAAGCGTATTTACAGACACATTATCAAACCCGCTTCAGCAGGCGTACAGGTATAGGATATCAGTAGTAGATTCCTGTGGTAATGAGTCAGAAAAAAGTCTGTTACACAAAACCATGCACCTCACCATCAATGAAGGATTAGGCGGGGTTATTAATTTGATATGGGATCATTATGATGGTTTTGGGTTTCTCACCTATTATATTCACAGGTATACAACGTCAACCGGCTGGGTGGAGATAGATTCGCTTGCAAGTACGCTGACCTCACGTACAGACTTTTCACCACCCCCTGCAAACCTCTCTTACCGTATTGTGGTAAAGCGTCCTGCGGGCTGTGATCCAAATCTGAGTAAGGTACTAATCTACAATTCTGCCAGGTCAAATGTATCAAACCGGCTTTGGCCAACCGGCATTCTACCCCAAGTACCCGCGGCTGGAAACCTCACAGGTTTCAACGTATACCCTAATCCATATACAGGTACAACTGTAATTACTTATACATTAAATGATGAAACCGATATATCATTAGAGGTACTTAATGTATTGGGCAAAAAGATACAGGTATTGGTTAACGGGGAACAAGACATCGGGAAATACCGGTATAGCTTCAGTGCAAAAGATCTGGGTTATTCTTCGGGGGTTTATATTTTGAAGTTGATTGTGGGCGATGGAGTGTACACTAAGCAGTTGGTAGAGTTTTAAAAAAAAGTAGACAGTAGACAGTAGACAGTAGACAGTAGACAGTAGACAGTAGACAGTAGACAATAGACAATAGACAGTAGGGAGACAGGTTTCCGAAAGTTAGAGTTGGCAGCGGCAGCAGCAGGAGGCAGGACTGCCAACTGCCGCTGCCTACTGCTGCTTGTTTGTTTTGGGTTATAAAATGGATAAACAGCATTTTAAAAAATAGAACACAGATAATGATTTTAGAATGTCCCACCTGCATTACACGCGAGCGGTAAGCATAATTATTAACATATAATTTGTTCCACGTGAAACATTAATTTAAATTAAATTACTACATTTGCAATATTAGTCCAATTGCCAAACAATATGTTTCACGTGAAACACTACAAATGAAAGCCGACAAAAAGATATTAGAAAAGGTAAAAAACAGGTTGGTTAAAGCCTATAATCCATTGGCCATTTATCTGTTTGGCTCTCATGCATGGGGAGAGCCAGATAAAGACAGTGATCTGGATTTATTGGTCGTAGTAGCTAATGAAACCGAATTAGAAAGCCCAAAAGGGCTTAAAGGTCAATATGCCTTAGCAGATCTCGGAATTGCAAAAGACTTAATCATTACAAAATTAGACAGGTTTAATCAACAGGCAAATCATCCTGCTACACTGTATTTTAAAATCAAAAATGAAGGGATCAAAATATACTGAACCCTATGAAGATTGGCTTTTAAAAGCAAATAATGATTTGCTTTCATCTAAACATCTTTTTGAAAAACAAAATTTTAAAAAAATAAAAACGTTTCACGTGAAACATCTAACCAGTAAAATAATCTGAATCCATAAATCTTAAATTCAACAGTGTTCCCCAAATACGACATCATAATAGTAGGTGCCGGCCATGCCGGCTGCGAAGCTGCTCATGCCGCTGCAACAATGGGCTCCAAAGTCCTCTTGGTGACGATGGACATGACCCGTATTGCGCAGATGTCGTGCAATCCTGCAATGGGTGGTGTGGCAAAAGGTCAGATCGTCAGGGAAATAGACGCCCTGGGCGGCATGTCAGGAATTGTATCAGACTGCACGATGATACAATTCCGTATGCTGAACAAGTCAAAAGGGGCTGCCATGTGGAGCCCGAGATCGCAAAACGACCGGATGAGGTTTTCTGAAGAATGGCGGTTGATTCTGGAAAAGAATAAAAACATAGACTTCTGGCAGGAAATGGTGCGGGAGATAATAGTACACAAAAGTATGTCGGGTGGAAACACCCGACAACACGTGGCTGGCGTGAAAACCGGCATGGGGATCAATATCTATTCAAAAGCGGTAATACTCACTAACGGTACATTCTTAAACGGCATCATCCATATCGGTGAAAAAAAGTTTGGCGGGGGCAGGATCGGGGAAAAGACAGCCACAGGAATTACCGAACAATTAGTTTCCCTCGGCTTTGAATCAGGCAGGATGAAAACCGGCACCCCCCCAAGAGTGGACGGCAGGTCGCTGGACTTTTCAAAGATGGAAGAACAAAAAGGGGATGCAAATCCTGGTAAATTCTCTTTTACGCAAAAACCTGAATTGACTGAACAAAAAAGCTGCTTTATCACCTATACAAGCCCCGAAGTACACGATATTCTTAAAACCGGCTTTAAAAGATCACCTATGTTCACCGGGCGTATCAAAGGCATCGGCCCGCGTTACTGTCCCTCCATAGAAGACAAAATAGACAGGTTCGCTGATAGAGAACGGCACCAGTTGTTCGTGGAACCGGAAGGATGGGATACCATTGAGATCTATGTAAACGGCTTTTCTACCTCTCTTCCTGAAGATGTGCAATATAAAGCGCTTACCAGGATACCCGGTTTTGAAAATGTAAAAATGTTTCGTCCCGGCTATGCCATCGAATACGATTATTTTCCTCCTACTCAATTAAACTTAACCCTGGAAACAAAGCCGGTCGAAAACCTCTATTTTGCAGGACAGATCAATGGCACTACCGGCTACGAAGAAGCTGCATGCCAGGGCCTGATGGCTGGAATTAACGCCCACACCAAAATAAAGAATAAAGAAAATTTTACCCTCAAAAGGTCAGAAGCCTACATGGGTGTGCTGATAGATGACCTGATCAACAAAGGGACAGATGAACCTTACAGGATGTTCACATCAAGAGCAGAACACCGGATCCTGTTAAGACAGGATAATGCGGATATCAGGCTGACAAAAAAAGGCTATGGCCTGGGATTGATAAAAGAAGAAAGAATGACCGGATTAAAAAACAAGATCGATCAAATTTCAAGCTTGACGAAGGAATTAAAGAAAAAAAAATATACCCCGGAAGAAATAAATCCAACATTGATCAAATTAAACTCCGCCCCGGTCAAAGAAAAAACCAATGTCTATTCCCTGTTAAAAAGACCCAATATTGATCTTGAAACATTATGTAATAATCATAAGAAATTTAAAAGTTTTATTGATCAAATTTTACCCTCATTGTTAGAAGAAGAGGAAATAAGGGAAATAAAGGGAATAGGGGAAGTCGGCAGTCTTCAGTCGGCAGTCAGCAAAATGACCAATGACGCGGGAGGGAGTTCCCCCTTCAGGGGGTTAGGGGGTAGCGAGGAAATAGTCAGAACAAATAACGCTATGCGCTCAGAAGTGCTGGAACAGGTTTCAATCTTGATCAAATATGAAGATTATATCAATAAAGAACACCAATTGGTAGAAAAAATGAGCCGGTTGGATGATCTTAAAATTCAGTATTTGAATTATGATAAAATAGCTGCACTTTCCAATGAAGCAAGAGAAAAATTAAGCAAGATCAAACCCCAAACTATCGGCCAGGCATCAAGGATCAGCGGGGTGTCTCCGGCTGATGTTTCGGTGTTGATGGTTTATATGGGGAGGTAAACCAGTTGACAGTTGCTCCCGAGTACTCGGGAGCAGTAGACAACTGGCAATAGAGAGTAACTTTATTAATACAACAATGAGTCCACTCTAAAAAGTCCAAAAAATAAAAATGCCACTAAATCACCAAAGCACTAAATCCCACAAAACCCTGAAAATCAATTAGTTAATTTTTAGTGGGATTTAGTGTTTTTGTGCTTTTGTGGCAAAAATGACTTATTAGAGTGGACTCAAGTTTGTAAAGTTATACAGTGACGACTTAAGCAGAGGTCTATTAAGGATGGTTCTTCCCACAATTACTCCACCACCACCTTTTGCACAGAAGTTCCACCACCGGTGATAACCTGTATGTAATACACGCCTCCCTTGTTCCCCGACAAATCAATTTGTTTGCTGATGTTGCCGGAGGTTCTGCCGAAGTCAGTATGTGTAACAAGCCGCCCCAATATGTCAGTTACCTTTAATTGCACGCTCTCTGTTTTTGACAAGCCGATATCTATGGTGAACTCATTAGAAGTGGGGTTAGGATAAATACTGATGCTTATTGAATTGCCAGATTGGTCTGAAATTCCTGTAAAAATTGCATTGAAAGCATTTGATGTTGCTTTGCATCCGTTGCTGTCTGTGACTGCTACTGTGTAATTTCCACTTTGGGTGATGATGTATGTTTGATTCGTGGCGCCAATGATTAAAAAAATACTATCCAGGTACCACTGATAACCGGCTGCGGCAGGTAAGCATATGAGCGTGTTGCCACTTTGCGTGATAGTTGGTTGAGTGGGTATTGGATTGACTGAAAGAACTGTTGAATGAACGCTATCGCAACCATTAATTGTTGTTAAACTGTCGTAATAGGTTGCCGGCTACGGTTTTATACGTACCATAAATTAACGCACTGTCTCCGTTGCAAATGGCAAGAGGTGAATCACTAATGCTGTAAGTTGGATTGACTGAAAGATTTGTTGAATGAACGCTATCGCAACCGTTAATTGTTGTTAAGCTGTCATAATAGGTTGCCGCTACGGTTTTATACGTACCATAAATTAACGCACTGTCTCCGTTGCAAATGGCAAGAGGTGAATCACTAATGTCGTAAGTCGGATTGACTGAAAGATTTGTTGAATGAACGCTATCGCAACCGTTAATTGTTGTTAAGCTGTCGTAATAGGTTGCTGCTACGGTTTTATACGTTCCGTAAATTAACGCACTGTCTCCGTTGCAAATGGCAAGAGGTGAATCACTAATGCCGTAAGTCGGATTGACTGAAAGCGTGGTCGCAACCACACTATCGCAGCCGTTTACCGCTGTGAGCGTATCAGAATAAGTTCCTGCCGCACTTCTGTATGTTCCATTGATCAAAATGCTGTCTCCCGGACAAATTGCTGCGGATGCAGGAGTGTTTGTAACAATGCAGACGGTATAAACCCATGCTGCTCCTGCCCAGCTATTATCATCAGTTCCTCCCACGATAGCCGTATTCCCATCGGATGATATGGAAACAGAGAAGCCTTGTTGTGCAGCGCCCACAGCCCCTGTGCCTACCAATTTACTTCCTTGCTGTGTCCATACTCCGCTGAAGCGGGTATAAACCCATACTGCTCCCACACCGGTATTATCATTATATCCTCCCACGATAGCCGTATTCCCATCGGATGATATGGAAACAGAGAAGCCTTGCCATGCTGCACCCACAGCCCCTGTACCCACCAATTTGCTTCCTTGCTGTGTCCATACTACGCCGGTGCGGGTATAAACCCAGGCTGCTCCTGCACTGGAATTATCAGCATAGCCACCCACGATAGCCGTATTCCCATCGGATGAAATGGAAACAGAGTAGCCGTGCCGTGCAATACCCAGAGTGGCGTCTAATTTACCTCCTTGCTGTGTCCACACTCCGCCGGAGCGGGTATAAACCCAGGCTGCTCCTGCACTGAAATTATCCTCAGGTCCTCCCACGATAGCCGTATTCCCATCGGATGAAATGGAAACAGAGAAGCCTTGATAAACGGTTGCGCTCAGAGACCCTGAACCAACCAATTTACTTCCCTGCTGTGTCCATACACTGCCGGAGCGGGTATAAACCCAGGCTGCTCCTGTAATGCTACTATCATAATGTCCTCCCACGATAGCCGTATTCCCATCGGATGAAATGGAAACAGAACGGCCTTGCTGTGCTGCACCCACAGCCCCTGTGCCGACCAATTTACTTCCCTGCTGTGCCCAAACACCGCCGGAGCGGGTATAAACCCAGGCTGCTCCTGCACCGGTACTATCATTATATCCTCCCACGATAGCCGTATTCCCATCGGATGAAATGGAAACAGAGTAGCCCTGTCGTGCTGCACCAACAGCCCCTGTGCCGAACAATTTACTGCCCTGCTGTGCCCACACTCCGCCGGTGCGGGTATAAACCCATGCTGCTCCTGCAGTGGAATTATCAGCATAGCCACCCACGATTGCCGTATTCCCATCGGATGAAATGGAAACAGAGAGGCCTTGAGATGCAACGCCCACAGCCCCTGTGCCGACCAATTTACTTCCTTGCTGGCTGCCAGGGTAAGGTGTTGGTGTAACCGTAAAATCAGTGACACTTATTGCTGTGCCTCCTGCTGTGGTAACAGATACAGCGCCGGTAACAGAGCCGGGCATTACCAGGCCCACTAACGTGTCTGCGGTAGAAGACACTACAATTCCAGTATCGCCACCAATGGTAAAAGCGGTGGGGCTGCTTAGATTAGTGCCGGTAATTGTTACCAATGTGCCAACTGCACCGGTTGAAGGGGTGAAGGAGGAGATGGTGGGGGGTTGTGCAAAGCAGTTGAAGGTTTGTAAAGTTAGAAAGCTGAAAGTTGCAATGGCAACTACTGCGTGGAAGAGATTTAATTTTTTCATGATTTTAGGGTTTAATAGTTTTTAGTTTTAAATTTTTTTAAATTCATTTTTAGATTAAACCACGAAATTAAACAAAAAATCGTTAATCACTATTCTTATATGCAAATATTTTATAGTTATTTATAAAACTTTTGTAATTTTGTAAAAAAAGTAAATAAATGTTATTATGAAACAAGCATATATAGCGCTTGATACCGATGTTTCCAATGCCTATTTGGGCGCGCCACGGAACCAGCAAAAAAAACTGGATTATATTGTAAACAGTTGGCTCAAAAATATTTTTTACAGAAAAAAAGACCCGAAACAAAAACTTTTTGATACAATGGAAGAAACGGGCAGGGAAGCGCAGGCAAATGGACTTACTCCTGAAATTCTTGAACAAATTCTTCGGGAAATAAAGCAGGAAATGAAGAATGAAAATAACTTTATCAAGGGATCCTGATGACAATAAATTTCTCTCATTAGCAAAATCCGCTAAAGCCGCTTGTATCGTTACAGGTGATAATGACCTCCTTGTTTTACATTCTTTTGGTTCCATTGCTATTCTCAAGCCATCAGAGTTTTTGAAAAAATATTGAATTACGCAAATATAATGGATTAATTATTAATTTTAACAATACAGTTGTGGATTTCAGATTTTTGTAAATTTTGGTCTTTATTCTTTTAAAAAAGTATTCCTGTAGTTCTTTATTGCGAATGATCTCATCATGGAAACGGGGTTGCCATGCAAAAGAACGGTACGTTGAGACGCCCAAATTGGGCGTCTTTACGTCCCGGATGGTAATCGTACAAATCCGTTTAAATTGATTGATAATTACACCCAATTTGTGCAAAATATCATCAATGCAACTAAAAACTGCAATATACGTATCCTGTACATAAATGTACAGGATGAAGAAGCCAGATAAAATTTCACGCTTACTAAAGCTAAAGCAAGTTACCTTTCACACCAACGATCTCGCCATCATCTGGGGTATTTCTAACAAGAATACTTTATATACAACCATAAAACGTTACGTAAAAAACGGGGTGATGATCCGGCTTTATAAAGGTTTTTATTCTACCTTGCCACCCGGAGAGTTAGACCCTGTTGTACTTGGCATAAATTCATTGCATGCTTATGCCTATCTCAGCACTGAAACCATATTAGCACAACAAGGGGTGATCGCTCAATCTGTAAATTATATAACGCTGGTTTCAGGCATTTCAGCAAGATTCCATGTTGGTAATAATGCATATATTTCAAGGCAATTAAAAGCCGAATATTTATACAACAACACAGGCATTACCACGGTCAACGAAATAAATACGGCCAGCCTTGAAAGGGCGACTGCTGATATTCTATATTTTAACCCCACCTATTATTTTGATGCTCATAATGTAATAGATTGGGCAAAAGTAAAAAATATTCAAAAAGAAATTGGTTATTGATGTTTTTCTCAGCCAGACAAAATGCTCTGCATAAAGCTCAGTTATACAGGCTATTAACAACAATTATTGATGAGCCCGGTATAGCGCTGAATGTTTATTTTAAAGGGGGTACCTGCGCTGCAATGTTAGGCTATCTGAACAGATTTTCTGTTGACCTTGACTTTGACCTGAAAAAAGACGCAAATAAAAATGAATTAAGAAAAAAATTACTTCCTATATTTAAAATATTAGACTTAAAGGTAAAAGATCAAAGCAAAGAAGCGCTCCAATTTTTCCTGAAATATGAAGCGCTCCCAGGGCAAAGAAATACCATTAAACTTGAATTACTTGATAAATATATTGAGCCCAATCAATACAAACCACAATACTTAAAAGACATTGACAGAACTATGATTTGCCAGACTATTGAAACAATGTTTGCAAATAAATTGGTTGCAATCATTGACAGATATGAACAAAATGGCACTATTACAGGACGGGATATTTATGATACACATTATTTCTTTAACAAAGGATATGCCTTCAATCATGAAATAATTGAATACAGAAGAAAAACCGATACGCTATCTTATTTGAGAGAACTGAGGAGCTTTATTGATGACAAAATCAACCAAACGGTTATTGATCAGGGACTTAATCCTCTACTGGATTATAAAAGATTAACTCAAATAAGGAAAACCTTAAAAAATGAAGTATTAATGTTTATTCAGGATGTAATAGAGAACATAGTTTCACAAATTGATTAAAGAGTCCCCTCTAAAAAGTAAAAAATTGAAAAGAAATCGTTTCTCGCAAAGACGCAAAGTTCGCAAAGGATTGAATATCAATTAGTTAAGTATATAACTTTGCGCTCTTTGCGCCTTTGCGAGAACCAAAAACACTTTTTAGAGTGGACTCATTAAAAAAATCTTAATTTTCAGATTTCATTTGCAATTAATTATGTATTTTATATTTCTAAAAAAAATAGCTTTAACCCCCTTATTAATTATAATGTTGTCAAATAACAGCATCGCACAAAGCGACTCCCTTGATCTGAAAAAAAATAGTAAAATTGTTTTAGCAGAAAAAAAAGTTGATCATGAAAAAAAACCTGTGTCAGCCGATAGCCGGGAAACGAAAAACAAAAAGAAGGAAAAGAAACAAAATATATTAATAGTCGTTATCATATTTTTTATCACTATCTCAACGTATCTGTTATATAATGTCAGGTCAAAGTAATGATGAAATAATTTATTGGGAATGAATTGTGTAAAAATTGAGGAAGCATATCCTAGCCAAAAATGATCAGAAGAATATTTCAACTTATTAATTGTACAATCTTAATTAAGTGCTGCCTGTTACCTGTTTTCTACTGGATCACTTGCTCCTGTGCCAACATAACACCCCCAACCGGAGGTGAAATGGACACGGAAGCTCCCGCTTTGATCTCCAGCATTCCGCCTGATAAAAGCATCAATTTTCACAATAATAGCATCGAATTGGTATTTGATGAATGGATAAAGCAAAATGATCTAAAACAGCAGCTCATCATCACACCCTATACCGAAAATGAGTATAAGATCAGCATAAAGAAAAACAAGCTGCTGTTAGAATTCAAAGAGCCATTTGACAGCAATACAACCTATACTTTCTATTTCAGAGGGGGGATAAAAGACATCACTGAAGCAAACCTGTCAAACAACCTGACACTTGCCTTTAGCACCGGTTCTTATATAGATTCCGCATCCATAGAGGGAAAAGTGACCGATCTTATGACCAATATACCGGTAAATGACGTGATCGTTGCATTGTATGACGCAAAAGATACGACACATATCAAAACAGGCAAACCGCTTTATTTCACCAAGACAAATGAAGAAGGCGTCTATAAACTTGAGAATCTTAAAAAAATGAGTTATGAAATGTACGCCCTCTCAGATAAAAACAGCAACCTGATCTATGATCAGAGAATAGAAAAAGTTGGGTACTTAATAAACGAAATAGCTGACTCGGCTTTATCTGGGTCTTTCGATACTTCACATCAATTTAAACAAGATATCCAAATCTTTCAGTTAGACGATGAGCCTCCGATCTTTGTCCGTAAGCATTCAGAAAACGGGAACTATAAAATTGAATTTAACGAGGGGATAAAAACACTTAAACTGGCATTAAAGGAACCGGGCATAAAACCAGCCTTGATACATGATCTGTCAGAAGATGGTAAATTTCTAAATATTTACAATACCTTAAATTTTACCGACAGTGTAAGCATAAAGATTACCGCAACCGATTCCTCAGAAAATACATTGGCCATAGAAAAAAAAATATTGTTTAATGCACCTCAGACGGACACAATAAAAAAATTAATTATGAAAGTTTTACCAAAAGAAAATTCAAAAATAAACCCTGATTTAGTAGCAACCATTACGTTTAATAAGCCGGTAAAAGACTTTAAGACAGACGCAATTGAAATACTTGAAGATTCAGCCAATAAAATCCAATTAACATATCCCGCTGACCTGGAATGGAATAATTATAAAACCGTATTGTATTTGAAAAAGAGGTTAAACGCACAGGACAGTATTAAACTGATAATAAAAAAACACACTTTCTTAAGCATCCAAAACGATACCAATCAATACCAGGAGTTGAATTACAAAATTAAAAAAGAAACCAATTACGGATTGATAAGCGGAAATTTCAAAACGGATGAAACGCATTATACCATCCAGCTTCTTGATCAAAAATTCAAAGTGATAGATACAATTCAAAATAAACCGTCATTTCAATTTTCTTACATAAAACCCGGATCATACCAAATCAGGGTTTTAATAGATGATAATAATAACGGAAAATGGGATAAGGGCAATTATGAAAACAGAGCCCTGCCCGAACCTGTAATCTTTTATGATGAAACAATAATGCTGAGAGCGAATTGGGAAATACTGGATATCAATTTTGAATATATTGATAATGTGTTTATAAAACCTTGATAAAATTGTTAGTAAATCTACCTGATTTTAGTACAGTGATTTTGTGTGGATAATGTAAAGTTTTAACACTAATTATCAAAAGCTTACCAACATTATTCTAAATACATTGGTGTTAACAAAAAAAGGGAAAGTTGTCAATAAATATTTAACTAATTGATTTTCAGTTATTTACAAGTTAATAATTTGTGGATAAAATATTAATAAGTGCTTTTTTATAAACATTTTAAAAATACAAGAAAAAAATAAAAAAGTTTTCCACATATCCACATTGTATAATAATAATAAATAGTATGTATATATAAAAAAATTAATATATTTAATTGTTAATAACTAAAAAAACAGAGAACGCATTCGGGTTTCCAGGATTTGAATATGGAAAATCAACACAATTTATATTGACTATCCGAGCAAGTAAATACATAAACAAATGAAGACAATATATAGCAAACTCCCCCATGTAGGCACTACCATTTTTGCCATCATGTCAAAACTTGCAAATGATCATAAGGCAATCAATCTTTCACAGGGGTTTCCTGACTTTAACTGTCCGGATAAACTTATCGGGCTTGTAAATCATTATATGAAAAAGGGGTATAACCAATATGCTCCCATGCAAGGGGTGATTGCATTAAGAGAGCGGATAAGTGAAAAAATAGAACAGCTTTACGGTGTAAGCTATCATCCTGAAACAGAAATTACAATTACATCAGGTGCTACCGAAGCAATTTACGATGTGATCACTGCTGTAGTGAAACAAAATGATGAAGTGATCATTTTTGAGCCGGCTTACGATTGCTATGTGCCTTCTATTGAACTTAATGGCGGCAAACCTGTTTTTGTCCAATTACATGCTCCTGACTATCATATTGAATGGGATGAGGTTGAAAAAGCCATCAGTGACAAGACGGTCTTAATGGTCATCAATACACCACAGAATCCTACAGGGGCTGTGTTATCGGATGAAGATATTAACAGGCTCAGCGCTATTGTTGCCGGCACCAATATATTGATCTTGAGCGATGAGGTGTATGAGCATATCATATTTGACCAGCTTAAACACCAGAGTATGATGATCAACCCTATCCTGAAAGAAAGAAGCTTCGTTGTTTTTTCATTTGGCAAAACATACCATAGTACAGGCTGGAAAATGGGTTATTGCGTAGCGCCTGAATATTTGACCAAAGAATTCAGAAAAATACACCAGTTTGTAACGTTTACTTCAAACACGCCTGTTCAATATGCATTGGCAGATTTTATGGAAGACACAGATCATTATTTTGCCCTTCCGGATTTTTATCAACAGAAAAGAGACAAGTTTTGTAATTTATTAGCCGGTTCTGGATTTGAGCTTTTACCATGCAAGGGCACCTATTTTCAATTGGCCTCCTATAAAAATATAAACGATGAACAAGATACTGTTTTTGCAGAAACTTTGACAAAGCAAATTGGCGTTGCTTCCATTCCCATATCTGTTTTTTATAATGACAAAACAGACAATCAGGTTTTGAGATTTTGTTTTGCTAAAGAAGAAGAAACGCTTAAAAGAGCGGCAGAGAAATTGTGTAATATCTAATTAGTGTAGCAACAATTTAGTTTTGCAACATTAATTTGTAATAAATAGATTCTTTCGTTATTAATCAACAAATGGTTATATGGCTATATGGTTAAATGGTTTGTGATGAGATTAGAGACGCCCAATTTGGGCGTCTCTAATCTCATGGGTTTAAACTCGCTGCTTAATTGCTGGCAATTTAGTTGCCATAAAGCCATATAACCATATAACCATCTTAACACATGAATATAAAACACGCCTCGCTCAAAAAAATAACCACTTTCATATTTGATGTGGACGGTGTGCTTAGCGATGGCACTGTATTGGCGCTTGATAGCGGGGAGCAGGCCAGAACATTTAATATCAAAGACGGCTATGCAGTGCAGCTTGCTGTAAAGTTAGGTTACAACGTAGCCATAATTTCAACGGGAACCCGGATTGGCGTTCGGGAACGGCTGGAATTTCTTGCTATTAAAGATATTTTTATGGGAATTGAAGATAAGATCAAAGTTTTTGAAAATTACCTGGAAACAAAAAATATAACAGAAGATACCGTCCTGTATATGGGTGATGACCTTCCTGATTATGCAATTCTAAAAAGAGTTGGCCTGGCTACTTGTCCTGCTGACGCTGCTGATGACATAAAAACTATCTGCCATTACATTTCATCTTTTCCAGGCGGGAAAGGAGCCGTACGTGATGTGATCGAGAAGGTGATGAAAATGCAGGGGAAATGGATGTTAGATCACGAATTAAAAAAACCATGAACTGCCGATATATAGGAACACCATTATCGCTTATATGCTTGATCGTATACGTTTCATCTTTCGCCCAGAAAGCTGATGAAATTGCTAAAAGTGAAGTGATAAAGATACTACAGAATTATGAAAATGCTTTAAATGCATTGGGCGATACCGCTATGAGCAACGAAGAAAGGAAACCAACTTTGAAAAAGTTTAGGAAAGATTTTGAAGCGAAGGATATTTTTGTTTTCAATGACCTTCCCGAAGACACAACTGTTGGCAAAGATAGTACCTCAATAGGTGATAAATTGCCCGGTTTTAGTCAGGCGAGGAGAGACTCTGCTGAAGAATATCTTACCATATATCAATATTTTAAGGACCTGCCTGTTTTGTATCCGAATGGGTTTAAAATTATGCTGGATAGGAAAAAGGTCAGGATAGGACCAATTAAAAAAAATAAAAAACGAAATACCTACATGATCGTTGCAAATGTTATAAAAAGGATTGAGATTACTGATGTGATTTTAGATACTGGAAGGCATACATTCAGTAGGGCCTCTGATACGCTCGTTCCTCCCTACCTGCCCGCCAAAGGCAAAGCCCAAACATGGCAGGTGGGCGGTTCAGGCATTTCTTCCCGTCTTGTTGAAGATACAATGCGAATCGATACTTCCGCGACAGACACACTTGCAAAAGAAAAAAGATCCGATATGCTTACATCTACAATATATGATACAATAGCATTTGATTCAGTGAGATATGATACTGTAACAAATAGAAAGTCTTACCATTTAACTTTCTTCATTAAGCTGGATATTAAGGAACAAATACCCCAAAACTTCAAAGTTTATGCGATCAGTAAGACAGGTGATGAACCGCGGCTCAAGCCGTTGCCCGAAATTGTTTCGTGGTGGGTATCTATGGATGATCCGTGGAAAAAAGTATTTTCAGAAAAATTGACATTTCCGGAATTCCCCGGCGTTAAAGAGCTAAATCATGTTTATTCTTTGAGGGAATTGACTTGCTCCGGTGAGGACATTACTACCCTGGAGCCAATTCGCAACTTAAAACAGCTTCGAATATTGAAATGTTCAGGCACATCTGTTAGTTCCCTTGAGCCTGTTGCTGAACTTGAAAATCTGGTATGGCTCAAAATAAACAAGAATAAGCTCACCAGCCTGGAACTGATTAAGAACCTTGTCAATCTTCAAAAGCTTGAATGCAGCGGGCAGGATATCTCCTCCCTGGCGCCTTTAAAAAACCTGGTGAATTTGATAGAGCTTGACTGCTCTGACAATGAGCTGGAAGATATTGAGCCGCTCAGATATCTTGACAGCCTGGAAAGAGTTGACTTTTCACTCAATACAGATATAAGCAATATTGAACCGGTACGAAAGCTGACTAAATTAGTAGAGCTGCGTTTTGGTAAAATAGACATCAAATCGCTTGAACCTGTAAAGAATTTGACCAACCTGATAGAGCTGGATTGTTTTAATACTGAAATTTCATCCCTCGAGCCATTAAAGGGGCTCCGCAAGCTTGCCTTGCTCAATTGCAGCTATACAAAGATAACAACCCTTGACCCGATAAGCAAGCACCGGTATATTGCCTGGCTTTATATTTCAGGAAACACCATTGATGATATTGGCTTTTTAAAAAATTTTACTTTTCTCAAAGAGTTGGATATATCAAAAACTTCTGTGAGCAGCCTTGATGCTATCCAAAAACTTGAGTTTATTGAAATGCTAAAGTGCTTTTATACCAAAATTTCCAAAGAGGAGGTGCAGCGTTTTAAGAAGAAGCATCCGAGATGTGCGATCACTTATTATTAAATTTTAGCAGTTTCTGAATTTCTTTTTTAGAAATGCTGTCTTTCTCTCCTTTATCGTAAATAGTAAGCAAGTAAATTTCTTTATCAATCGTAACAACAAAAATAATCACTCTTGCACCGCCACTTTTACCTTTTCCTTTACTGGCAATAGCTAAGCGATTTTTATAAACATTATTTCCCAAATGGATTCCTGATGTTGGATTTTTTAAGAGTTGTTTTTTAAACTCCTTGACATCTTCTTTTAAAGAATGGTATTTTTTAGCAAGTTTTTTGAGTTGTTTGCTAAATTCAGGAGAGTAAATAATATTAAAGCTCATCTAAAAGTTGGTCAAGAGAGTTTTTTTTAATTTTTCCTTGTTGCATTAGCTTAACCTCTTTTAATCCCTGTTCAATACTTGCAAGAATTTCTTCTTTAGTAGGTTCATCCTCTTGCTGAACCTTAACAAAATTAAAACTCTTAACAAGTTCCATAAAGAAAGGAAATTTGTTATCCGGAATATGTAAAGTAAGTTGTTTCATTTTAGATTGTACTTTAAATTAAGCGTACGTCTGTCTGGCTTTAGCATCTCTAAGAACAGCATCAAGATTAAACAGCACATACTTTTTATCTTCTTCTGCGAGTTTGTTAATGTCATTTAATCGCTCCAACATATTCGGGTCTTTAAGTATATTTATATCTTCCGTTGAACCTTTATTTATAAGGTTTATGCAAATATACGACACTTAAACGGTAAAAAAAAATTTAAAAAGTTTTGTTGGTTGAGATACTTTCACTCCAAACTAACCACCAGGTCATCCGCATTTACCATGGCGCCTTCTTTTAAGTTCACAGCTTTGATTTTAATGCTGCCGGGGGCAGTGATGATTGTTTCCATTTTCATCGCTTCAATGATGAACAACGGTTCATTCTTTTTCACTTTCTGACCATTTTTTACAAATATTTTAGACAGCATACCCTGAAGCGGAGTTCCGATCTGCCTTGGATCACCCGGTTCAATTTTCAGATTTTCAACCTTTTCAACTTCAAGAGACCGGTCATGAACTTCAATGTTTCTTGTCTGTCCGTTTACCTTAAAGAAGACGGTGCGGTTTCCTTCTTCATTGGGAGGCCCGACAGAAAGCAGCTTTACAACAATGGCTTTACCCTCGGCTATTTCAATGATGGTCTCTTCATTTGGCTGCATCCCGAAAAAGAAATTGGTGGTGGGTATCTTTGAAATATCACCAAATTCCATGTGCTTCTTCAATGATGCTTCATATACTTTCGGGTATAATTTATGGGAGAGGAAATCAGTAAATACAAGCTCCCGGTCAAAATCCGGCTGGAACTTTTTCAAAAATTCGGCAAATTCCTTTTTAATGTCAACCGGCTGAAGGTGGGCATTGGGGCGGTTTTTATAGGGCTTTTTGTCCTTCAGCACTAACTTCTGTAGTTTTTTTGGAAATCCATTGACAGGCTGTCCGATATCTCCCATGAAAAACGATTGCACCGATTCCGGGAATGAAATGCTTTCACCTTTTTGCAGGATATCTTCTTTGGTGAGGCCATTGGAAACCATATAAAGCGCCATGTCACCCACCACTTTGGAACTGGGGGTTACTTTGATCACGTTTCCAAACAACTCATTCACCTCTGCATAAGCTTCTTTTATGCGTCCAAATTTATCGCCCAGGCCAAGTGCAGTTGCTTGCGGCTTTAAATTAGAATATTGGCCACCGGGTATTTCGTGAATGAAGACTTCTGCC
This sequence comes from Cytophagales bacterium, assembly GCA_019456305.1. Classification (NCBI taxonomy): domain Bacteria; kingdom Pseudomonadati; phylum Bacteroidota; class Cytophagia; order Cytophagales; species Cytophagales bacterium. Next base: position 43,946 of record VRUD01000023.1, read on the forward strand.
GTACTTGCTTTTAATCCCGATTCAAAAGGATAGTAATACTCCCGCACGGTTTCCCAGTAATTGGAGAATTTATTCAATGATGTGATGTCAAATTTATTTTCCCTTTTATGGAATTGCATCATTTCAACTATAGAATTAAAATTGGGCTGTGAGGTTAAGCCAGATAAGCCTCCCAATGCCACATCAACCACATCCACTCCTGCTTCAATGGCTTTAAGATAAGTGGCAGCCTGGAGGGAAGAAGTATCGTGTGTATGCAAGTGTATCGGGATCTTCACCGTTTCTTTTAAAGCCGTTACCAGTTCAGTAGCAGCATAAGGTTTTAACAAACCACTCATATCCTTGATCGCCAGAATATGTGCCCCGGCATCCTCCATCTCTTTTGCTACCTGCAGGTAATACTTTAAAGAATATTTTGTTTTATTAACATCAAGAATATCGCCTGTATAACATATTGCCCCTTCGGCTATGCCCCCGGTTCGTTTCCTGACGTACCGGATACAAGGTGCAATATTTTCCATCCAGTTCATAGAATCAAATATTCTGAAAATATCAACACCCGTTTCCCACGATTTTTCAACAAAGCTTTCAATGAGGTTGTCGGGATAGGCAGAATATCCCACCCCGTTTGAGCCCCTTATCAGCATTTGTAAAAGTATGTTGGGAATGGCTTTGCGAAGGTCAGCCAAACGCTTCCAGGGATTTTCATATAAAAACCTTAAGCACACATCAAAGGTTGCTCCGCCCCATACTTCTAAGCTAAATGTTTGCGGATGATTTTTGGCAAAGCTTTCTGCTACCTTCAGCATATCATAAGTGCGCATGCGGGTTGCCAAAAGAGATTGGTGTGCGTCTCTGAAAGTTGTATCCGTATAATGGATCTTTTTCTCATCCTTCAGCCATTTTGAAAATTTATCCGCTCCTAATTTGGTTAAAAGGTCTTTTGTCCCTTTTGGGTATTGCTGGTAATGTTTGTAGGGTGGAACTTCGGGAGCATGAAACTGTTTATTCTTATCAATATATTTAACATCAGGGTTGTTGTTTACGATTATATCTCCGAGATATTTCACGATCTTCGTTGCCCTGTCAAGCCGTTTATCCCATTTAAAAAGTTCCTTATTTTCATTGATGAAATTAACGGTTGCCTTTCCTTCACGGAATATCTTATGATTAACAATATTTTCCAGGAACTGGATATTAAGCTTAACCCCCCTGATCCTGAACTCCTGCAAAGCCCTGTTCATTCTTCTGCAGGCGCCATCCAAAGTCCTTGAGTGTGCTGATACTTTTACCAGCAATGAATCAAAAAACGGGCTGATCTTTACGCCCTGGTAGATGCTGCCAACATCTAGCCTGATGCCAAAGCCCGCAGCGCTTCTGTAAGTTATGATGGTTCCATAGTCGGGTTTAAAGTCATTTTCAGGGTCTTCCGTAGTGATCCTGCATTGAATAGCGTAGCCATTGGTGGTGACAGATCCCTGGTTTGGTATTTTGATCTGTTTGTCCTGTAGTTTGTATCCCCCGGCAATAAATATCTGTGTTTTGATCAGGTCAATACCCGTCACCATTTCAGTTACAGTATGCTCAACCTGTATCCTGGGGTTTACTTCTATAAAATAAATATTAGAAGCTGATTGTTCCTTGCCAACTGCCGACTGCTGACTACTGACTGCTGACTGCCGGCTGCTACTCCATTCTTCCCCTATTCCCTTATTTCCTCTATTTCCTTTATTTACAAGAAATTCTACCGTACCCGCATTATTATAATTAACAGCCCGGGCAATTTTCAGGGCATACTCATACAATTCGTCCTTAATATTTTGTTCCAGGCCAAAGGATGGGGCAAACTCTGTTACTTTCTGAAACCTCCTTTGTACAGAGCAATCTCTTTCAAACAGGTGAACAATATTTCCATAATTGTCCCCGACAATCTGGACTTCAATATGCTTGGGATTTTCTATAAATTTTTCAATGAGCAGTGTGCCGTCTCCGAATGCGTTAAGCGCCTCACGTTGTGCTTCATAAAATGCGTTCTCCATTTCTTCCTTGTTCCTGACCACACGCATTCCCCTTCCTCCACCGCCTGCAGTGGCTTTGAGCATTACGGGGAAACCGATTCTTTGGGCTTCTTTCAAGGCAGCAGCGGCATCCTTTAAATCTCCGGCATTACCTTCTATGACCGGGATGTTGTTTTGTTTTGCGATCTTGCGGGCAGAGATCTTGTCGCCTAATGCTGAGATTACTTCAGGCCTTGGCCCGATGAAGATTATCCCGTTTTCTTCACACTTGCTGGCAAACCGGCTGTTCTCCGATAAAAATCCATAGCCCGGATGAATTGCATCCACATTTTTTTCCCTGGCAATGTTGATGATCTCGTCAATATCAAGGTAGGGTTTCAGAGGTTCGTTATCTTTGCCAACCTGGTAAGATTCGTCCGCTTTATACCTGTGCTGCGAATAGCGGTCTTCATAAGTATAAATAGCCACAGTCTTTAAGCCGATCTCTACACAAGCCCTGAATATCCGAATAGCAATCTCACCCCTGTTTGCAACCAATATTTTTTTGATTTTCATCCTGTACATAATTTAAGCAGCTATAAAATTATGTATTTTTTTTTAAAACAGGTAGTAAAAATTTTTAAAATTAAAAAAGTAGGGCTATATTTGTATATCAAACAAAAAATTATACTTAAATAAGCAAGCTTAACAAGACGATCCGGTCCTGCCATCTTTATCATAGTTGTACAGTAACATACAAAATAGCGAGGCTAAATACAGCAAAATAGATAATTTGTCAAAGTAAATTGAATAAAAAACAGGTGTCTTTTTCTGCTACTGCACGCCAAGCACATTCAAATTTTGCTTTGAGATTATTGATTTTTAAAGGTAAAGCAAAATTTGTAAGAGCTTGCCTTTTTCATCCTGAAAAAAATGTTGAAAACTTTTTAATAAAATTACTCTCGAAAGAGAAATAATATATGTACATTTGCCAAAATTTGTCAATAATAATTATGTCAAATGAAGACCTTCGGTGAAATCATTAGAGCAGAAAGGGTAAAAAGAGGACTGTACCTTCGACAGGTGGCTGCAGGAACAGACATTGACCAAACTATCATCAGCAAATTTGAAACAGGAGAACGAAAACCAAACAGAGAACAAGTATTAAGAATTGTAAAATTTTATGGATTTAAAGAAGATGACTTACTAATTGCTTGGCTCAGCGACAAAGTCACCTATGATCTACAGAATGAGAAACTTGCCGATAAAGTTTTAAAGGTAGCAGAAAAAAAAATAGCTTATAAAACCAAAAAAAAACAAAATAAACACATCAGGTAAACAATGAATGAAAATCAAATACTTAATCTGATTACAACCCTCGGTTTTGAAATAAAAGAGGATAATCTATACTCCAAAAAATATGGTCAGGACGACTATACGATAGTAGTTGATTTTGGCAAAAAGAAAATAAGCTATGGAGACAAAATAAAAAGAGGAGATGAAACAACTTCTAACCTTTTTCATGCCGAAAACCTTGTTGTTTTAGAGTGTATCAACAGGCTTCTGGAGAAAGGCTATGAACCTGAGGACTTACATCTTGAAAAGAAATGGAAATTAGGACGATCTGGAAAGAGCGGTAAAGCTGATATTTCAGTAAAAGGCAAAGACGGAAAAAGTCTGATCATTATTGAATGTAAGACATTTGGCAATGAATATATAAAGGAACTTAAACGGATGGGTTCTAACGGTGGTCAGCTTTTCTCTTACTTTCAGCAAGATAAAAACACACGTTATCTGTGCCTTTATGCTTCCGAACTAAGTGGGAACAATAAAATAGAGACACAACAAACCATCATAAAAGTTGATGATTCTACTGCTGAAAAAGTTGAGCAGCAGGAAAAACCCAATGAAATCTTAATCTTTGAACAGGCTAAGACAGTGAAGGAACTTGTTGAGGTTTGGAAGAAAAAAGACAAGAAAAAAAAGGACAAGATAACTACTACCACAGGTATTTTTGAAGAAGGTATTGAGCCATACAATCCCGGTTATAAACCGATTCGAATAAAACAACTAAAAGAGTTTGAAAAAGGTGATACCGGAAAAACATTCAATGTTTTTGAGGAAATCCTTCGACATAATAATATTTCAGACCGTTCAAATGCCTTTAACCGCATTATTTCACTGATTCTTGCCAAAATTGTTGACGAAACTAAAGGAGCTGATGAAATTGCCGGATTTCAGGTAAAAACCGGTATTGATGATGCTGAAGCATTACAAGAACGTTTGCAAAGGCTTTACTCTAAGGCCATGAAAGATTTCCTTCATGAAACGGTTATAGATTATACAATGAATGACATTAAAGAACTTGTTCAGAATTTCCCCCGTCAAACTACACAGGAAAATCTAATGCAAATTTACCGGGAATTGAAATTTTACCACAATAATGAATTTGCCTTTAAGGAAGTTTACAATAAAGAACTATTTGAAGCAAATGCGGCAGTGCTGGAAGAAGTTGTAAAACTGTTTCAGCCATTCAAGTTTAAATACAACCGCAAAGCTCAGTTTTTAGGCGACCTCTTTGAAAATTTGTTAGAAAGCGGATTTAAGCAAACAGAAGGGCAGTTCTTTACTCCTACTCCCATAGCTAAATTCATCATTTCTTCTTTACCGCTCAAGGAATTGATTATTGAAAAACTTGAAAACGAAGATAAGCGAATCCTTCCACAAGTAATTGACTTTGCATGCGGAAGCGGCCATTTTTTAACGGAAACCATTGAAGATATTCAAAGTATCATAAAGAACATTGATTCGGATAATCCTCAGCTCAAAGAATACAGGGAAAATACATTATGGGCAGCAGATTTTATTTTCGGTATTGAAAAAGATTACCGTTTGGCCCGGACCAGCCAGGTTGCCTGTTATATGCACGGAGACGGAGAAGCCAATATTATTTTTGGTGATGGGTTGGAATTACATGAACGAATTCCTAAAAATGACACTTTTGACGTTCTCGTAGCCAATCCACCTTACGCCATTAGATATTTCAAAAATCATTTGAGAAGGGATGCTTTACCCAAATATGCGTTACTTGACGAGCTTAGTGATGATGCAAAGGAAATTGAAGTAATGTTTATAGAACGCATGAAGCAATTGCTACGCCCCGGAGGTGTAGCCGGTATTTTCCTGCCAAGTACAATATTATCTAATCCTGGCATTTATGCTAAAGCAAGGGAAATTATCCTGAAATACTTCGAAATTAAAGCAATAGTTGAATTTGGCAGTGTAACATTTAGTGCCACAAGTGCTATAACAGTTGCTTTATTTCTAAAACGGAGGGATGATGATTTTGTTAAGAATTGCGAATATATTGCAGAGGACTTTATTCTTAACAACAAAGAGCGGAAAAACGATTTTGTCGAAAGCGAACAACTATTTAAAGAATATGTTGAATTATTTGAACTGAACTTTGAGGATTTCAAATCTCTTATTTCTCGTCAACCCAATGAAAACATACAAAAGACTGAATTCTACAAAAACTACAGGACATGGTTTGTGAACCTAACTAATGTTAAAAACCAAAAGGAAAAGTATGACAAGGCATTATCAAGAGAAGAAAATGAATTAAAACAACTAAAAGACAAGGAGAAAATTGAACAGCAGAAACAATTAATTCAAACGTTAAAAGAGGAACATAATAAAGAATTGGAAAGTTTATTCTATGATAAAGTTTTACAATTGGAAAAAGAGAAGTTTCTTTATTTTTTGCTTACACATCGTTTAGAAATAAAATCAACCGATGATGAAAAAATTGAGAAGACAGTAATACCACAAAAAATACTCCTAATTAAATCCGGGCGTAGCAATGTTGAGCAAAAAAACTTTTTGGGTTATTCTTTCAGTGACCGTAGAGGGTATAAAGGTATGGACTTTAAAGGCGATACAAAACTCTATGATTCTGAAAATCTCTTTAATCCTTCTAAAGTAAATGGATATATTTATAAATCATTCGAAACTGATAAGATCAAAATAAATCAAACAATTAGTGAGCATATTTCTCAATTAAACCTTTTAGACTGTTTGAATTTTACGAACATTAAATTTGCTAATACCGTTAATTTTAAAGCCGAATATAAAGTCGAGTTTCAGAGTAAATATGTATTAAAACAGCTTGACACAGTTTGTGAGTTTCAAAGTGGTTTATGGAAAGGGAAACAGGAACCTTACCAGACAATAAAGGTACTTAGAAATACTGATTTTATTTCGAATGGATATTTAAGTTATGAATCACCGGCTGTAATTGAAGTTGAAGAAAGACAATTAACATCACGACAGTTAGAATATGGTGATATTATCCTTGAAAGGTCAGGAGGTAGTGAAACGCAAAATATCGGCAGAGTTGCATATTTTGATTATAAAGGTGCTGAGATCTATTCATTTGGTAACTTTACGAGTAGAATAAGGCCATTAACCGATAAAGAATTATTGCCTAAATTCTTATGGATAATATTAAATGAATTTTATAATCAGGGCGGAACCCTATATCATCAATCGGGAATTCGTATTAAAAATCTCAATACAACAGGTTACAAATCAGTAAAAATTCCAATTCCACCAGTAGAAATACAGAGACAAATAATTAGAGAAGTTGAAAAAGCACAAAAGAAGGGAAAGGAAAATGAGATAAGCACCATATTGTCAAGTTATTTGGAGTAATTCTTTAACAATT